>JAYELQ010000276.1:0-23778 GCA_034717655.1 Campylobacterota bacterium | reverse complement strand
AATAGATTATATTATAAAAGATAATGAAGATAATTATAAATCTTCAATAAGTAGTATATCTAGAGTTATTAAAAATTATGATACAAATATTTTAGTTGTAGATGATTCTTCTATTCAGTTAGAGATGGTAAAAAAAATGATTCGAAAATTAAAATTAAATGTTATCACAGCAAAAGATGGCCAAGATGGTTTTGATAAACTAAAGAACTTTGATGGAAAAATATCTTTGGTTTTAACAGATTATCATATGCCTATTATTGATGGGCTTGAATTAACTTCAAAAATTAGAAAACTATATGATAAAGATGAACTATCTATTATTGTATTAAGTGCAAATGAATCATCAGAGATACCAACTATGTTTATAAAACAAGGTGCAAATGACTTTATTAGTAAGCCATATAAACAAATAGAGATAACAACACGAATAAATTCAAATCTTGAAATATTAGAACTTTTTAAAAAAACAAAAGATATGGCAAATAAAGATTTTATGACAGGTGCATTTAATAGAAGATATTTTTATGATAGTGGTAATGCTATTTTTAATAAAGCTAAAAGGGCAAATAAAGATTTAGCAGTAGCTATGTTTGATATTGATAAGTTTAAAAATATAAATGATACTTATGGTCATGATATAGGTGATATAGCAATTTGTGAAATTGTAAAAGTATTGAATAAACATTTAAGAGTGTCTGATTTAATAGCTAGATTTGGTGGAGAAGAATTTTGTATACTTCTAGAAGATATTACACTAGAAGATACAGAAAAACTATTTAATAAAATTAGAGGTATATTTGAAGATAATATTATAGTAGTAGATGATTTAAAAATAAAATATACAGTATCCATTGGAATTTGTTATGGAAGATTTGAAAACTTAGAAACTATGGTAAAAAAATCAGATAATAGTTTATATTATTGTAAAGAGAATGGTAGAAACCAAATTGCTATAAATAAATAAAGCTAATATAAATATTAAGTATATTTTAGTTAAAATGTGCTTTGTTTTTATAATATAAAAGGATAGATATATGTCAATAGAAATTTCTTATGTAATAGATACATTTTTTGCAATTTTTGCATTTGTATTAATTATATTTATGGTTCCAGGTTTTGCGATGCTAGAAGCTGGATTGGTTAGAACAAAAAATGTAACTTCAGTTCTTATGATGAATACTATGATTTATGCTATTGCATCAATGGCATTTTTAATAATAGGTTACCAAGTTGCATTTGGAGATTTTGGAAGTGATAGTATGAGTTCTTGGGCAGCTTTCTTATTTCAGATGGCATTTGTTGGAAAAGTTATAAATATTATGAGTGGTGGAGTTAGTGAAAGGGCAAAAATAATACCTCTTGCTTTATTTGTAATTATTATCTCTTCTATTATATATCCTATTATTGTAAATGTATCTTGGGGGAATGATTTTTTAGCTGGAACATTTTTAGATTTATCTATGTATGATTTAGCTGGAAGCACTGTTATTCATTCAACTGGTGGTTGGGCATTAGTTGCTGCAATTTTAATATTAGGAGCTAGAAAAGGAAGATACCCTAAAGGTGGAGGTGTTAGAGTTATACCAGCTTCAAATATACCTCTTGTAACTTTAGGTGCATTTTTATTATGGATAGGTTGGTTTGGATTTAATGGAGGTTCTGTTGGTTCAATCTCATCAAAAGAGAGTGCTGATGCAGTTGCACTTACTATTTTAAATACAAATACAGCAGGTCTTGCTGGAGCTATTATGGCAAGTATAATTATGTACATAAGATATAAAAAGCTTGATATCACTATGGCATTAAATGGTGCATTGGGTGGATTAGTTGCAATTACTGCTGGACCAGATCTTTATAATATATATTTACCAATTTTAATAGGTGGAATAGGTGGAATTTTAGTTGTATTTGCTGTACCTTTATTTGATAAAATAAAGATGGATGACCCTGTTGGGGCATTATCTGTTCATTTAGTAAATGGTATTTGGGGAACATTAGCTGTAGGTATTTTTGCAAGTGATCCAACAAATGGTATAACCTTTTTAGGTCAATTAAAAGGTGTGGTTGTAGTAGGTGTTTTTGCTTTTTCAACTAGTTATATAGTTTTATATATTATAAATAAAATTATTCCAATGAGAGTGGAAAATGATGAAGAGTTAGAAGGTTTAGATGTAAATGAGTGTGGAGTTGAAGCCTATCCAGAATTTAAAAGGGCTTTTTAGTTATAATTTGATATGAAATTTAAAGGAATAAAATTATGAAAAGAATAGAAGCAGTTATAAAACCATTTAAACTTGAAGATGTAAAAGATGCATTAACAGAAGCTGGAATTACAGGTATGACAGTATCTGATGTAAAAGGATATGGAAGACAACAAGGGCATAGTGAACTTTATAGAGGTGCTGAGTATGTTGTTGATTTTTTACCAAAAATAAAACTTGATTTAGTAGTTGATGAAAATAATGTAGAGATGGTTACTAAACTAATTGCAGATGCTGCTAAAACTGGAAAAATTGGAGATGGTAAAATCTTTGTATCTCCAATAGAAAAGATAATTAGAATTAGAACAGGTGAAGAGGATAGTGAAGCTATATAGAAGAGTTTTAAAAAAAGTATAAAAAAAAATCTATTTTAATAGAAATAAAATTATTTTTTAGTTATAATTCTAATAGAAAGATGAGTGTGATATACAAATTGAGTTTAAGTTATTGATAAATAGTGTTAGATTTCAACAAAATAGGTTACTTTATATTTTCGACCCATCTCTAAAAAATTAGAGATATAAAAACAAAAGGATATGCAATGGCAGATACAATTAACGGAACAGTAAAATGGTTCAACAGCGAAAAAGGTTACGGATTTATTCAACAAGATGATGGTGGAAAAGATGTATTTGTACACTTTAGACAAATTAACAATACAGGATATGGAAGAGTTTCTTTAGAAGAGGGTCAAAAAGTATCTTTCGAGATTGGTGAAGGTCAAAAAGGACCACAAGCAGAAAACGTTACAGTACTGTAATAATTTTCTAAATGCTATTAGAGTAGTTTTTCTACTTTAATAGTTTTTTATTTTCTACACTATTCAAAACTTAAAATCATATATTATTTATTATATTGTTAAACTATAAATTATTTAATTAAGGAATCTTACTTATGTATAAAGAGATTGCAATTATAGCTCCAACAGCTTCAGGAAAAACACAATTATCTATAGAACTAGCACATAAACTAAATGCTATCATATTATCACTCGATAGTTTATCTATATATAAAGAGATAGATATTGCATCTGCAAAACCATCTATTAAAGAGAGAGATGGGGTAGTTCATTTTGGCATTGATAAAGTATATCCTAATTATAGTTTTGATGTAATAGAATTTATAAAAGAGTATAAAGAAGCAAAAAGTTATGCTATTAAAAATAATAAAAACCTTATTATAGTTGGTGGAACAGGTTTTTATTTGAAATCTATGTGTGAAGGATTATCAAACTTATCTAAAATAACAGATAAAACGAAAGATATAGTAAAAAATAAAATAGTAAATATAGAGGATTGCTATAATTTATTATATAAGTTAGACCCACTTTATATGAACTCTATATCTTCTAGTGATAAATATAGAATTGAAAAAGCATTAGCTATATATATTCAAACAGATATGCCCCCATCTGAATATTTTAGTAAAAATAAACCACAACCAATAGTAACTAGTGATTTAAAAATATTTGAAATTGAAACTAATAAAGATATATTAAGAGATAGAATAAAGTTAAGAACAAAAAAGATGATAGAAGGTGGTATAATTGATGAAGTTATATCTTTAGAAAAAAAATATACAAGATTACCAAATTGTATGCACTCTATTGGTATTATTGAAACATTAGATTATCTTGATGGAAAAATAGATAAAAAGCTTTTAGAAGAGAAAATATCTGTTCACACTAACCAATTAGCAAAAAGGCAAAGAACATTTAATAAATCACAATTCTCAAATATTTATAAAGAAACTTTAGAAATATTACCAAAAAAAATATTATCTATGGTATAATAGAATTATTATATTAAAATTAGGTGGTATTTTTATGACAATAGAGAGTTTAAAAGCTAGAATTATTGAACTAGAAGATAGATATTATCATAATCAATTAACTGGATTACCAAATAGAGTTAAATTATTAGAAGATATTAAATTAGATAAACCAACAGGTTTATTGGTTATAGATATTAAAGGTTTTTCAACTATAAATGATTTTTATGGTACAGCAATTGGTGATAAAGTTTTAGTTGCTATTACACAATTTTTAGAAACTGTTATAGGTGAAGATGAAAACTTTTATAATATAGCTGCTGACCAGTTTATATATCTAGAAAAGAGTTTAGAGGTGACTAAAAAGCAATTTAATGAAGAAAATATTAAATCAATGATGAATACTATTGAAAATACACCTATTCGAGTTGAAGTAGCTAAAGATAATTATATTGATATTAATATTTATGTTACTGTTATTCATATTGATGATACTAATGATATACCAAATCTTTTAGAAGTAGCAGATATGACTTTACATTATGCAAAAGATATGAGACTCCCTTTTATAAAATATTCCCCTTCTCTAAAATTAACTGAAAAATTTGAAAAAGATTTAGCGGGGGTTAATATGGTTAAAAGTGCTTTAGAAGAGGATAGGCTTGTAGCATATTTTCAACCAATTATAAAAGCTTATGGTAACTCTTATGAGTGTTTAGTAAGAATTAAAGATGGAGATAGAGTTATATCCCCTTTCTTTTTTCTTGATGCTGTTACAAAAACAAAATATTATTCTCAACTTACACAAAGAATGATAGAAAAATCTTTTCAATATTTTGAGGGAAAAAATGTAACATTTTCAGTAAATCTATCTTTTGATGATATTGAAGATGCTGAACTTATCACTTTTTTAAAAAATAAAATGCATAAATATGGTGTAGAGAAACAACTTATTTTAGAGATATTAGAATCTGAGAATATTGTAGATTTTATACTTATTAGAAATTTTATACAAGATATGCAAAAGTTAGGTGTTCAAATAGCTATTGATGATTTTGGTAGTGGATATTCAAATTTTACATATTTAAAAGAGTTAAAACCTGATTATATTAAAATAGATGGTTCTTTAATAAAAGATATAGCAACAGTTGAAGAATCTTATATTTTAGTAAGAACAATAACAAATTTAGCTCACGAATTAGGTATAAAAGTTGTTGCTGAGTATATAGAGAATGAAGCTATATATAATAAAGCAAAAAGACTTTATATAGATGGTTATCAAGGTTATTTTTTAGGTGCTCCTAATGATAGTATGGAGATTAAAACAGCATAAGTCAAAAATACACATTAAAAGTATAACAGTAGTTTTTACTGTTTCTTTTAGTTACATATTGGATATAGTAATATATTCAAAACTCTCTTAATTATTATATCCATAAGTTATTATTTACTAATATTTAGATATCATCTAATCAATTATAGTCGATTTTTTATCGAAAATTTTTTAGGAAAAGGGGAAAAAATGGAACATACGGATTTTGCACATCCTTATTTTGGTGCATTTATAATGTTTGTACTAACATTTGGAGCATTTTTAGCAACTACTACAATTTCTAGATTTGTTGGTGGTAAACTAGCAAGACGAGACACTGAAAAACTAAAGTGTACACTTTATGAGTGTGGACCTGAAGTTACAAAGCAACCAAATACTATTTCTGTACAATTTTATTTAATGGCTTTATTATTTATACTTTTTGATGTAGAGATTATATTTATGTTTCCTTGGGCTGTTGATTATAAAGCTCTAGGTATATTTGGTATAATCGAGATGGCTACATTTATACTTCTATTAACAATTGGATTTATATATGCATGGAAAAAAGGAGCATTAGAATGGCACAGCATAAAGTAAACTTTTTAGCAGATGGTGGAGAGGCTATAAAATTAACTACTGTCGATAAAATTGTAAATTTTGGACGAAGTAATTCTCTTTGGCCTATGACTTATGGATTAGCATGTTGTGCTATTGAGATGATGGCAGCAGGTGGCTCTAGATTTGACTTTGATAGATTTGGAACAATATTTAGAGCATCTCCTAGACAATCTGATGTTATTGTTGTAGCTGGTACTTTAACAAAAAAGCATGCTGAGTTTATGAGAAGATTATATGACCAAATGCCTGACCCTAAATGGGTTATATCTATGGGGTCTTGTGCTAATACTGGTGGTATGTTTAATACTTATGCAACAGTTCAAGGTGTTGATAGAGTAATTCCTGTAGATATATATCTACCAGGTTGTGCTCCAAGACCAGAAACACTTCAGTATGCATTGATGATGTTACAAAGAAAAATAAGAAGAGAGCCAGCTAGTATGGCTCAAAGAGCAAAAAGGTTAATATAATATGAGAGCTTATAAACCAAAAGATGATGTACAAAAAAAATCTTATTATAATGATAGATTTTATATAAAGCCAACATTAGCTAGAAATTCAGTTTATGATGATTCTACTTTTAGTGCTGATGTATTGAGTTTATCAAATGTTGTTGATATTAAAGATAAATATATTGAACTTGACCATTTAGTAGTGATAATAGATGCAGTTGATAATGTAAAAGCTATTAAGCATTTAAAAGAGATTAGAGCTTATGATTTTATGATGGAGTTAACAGCAGTTGATTATATAGCTACAAAAGGTGGTTTTGAGATTGTTTATGAGATGTTATCTACTAGTAAACATAAAAGATTAAGAGTAAAAGCATTTTTAAAACAAGATATCGCTATTGAAACAATAGAGCCACTTTTTAGAATGGCTGATTGGTCAGAGAGAGAGATGTATGATATGTATGGTATTGTTGCAAACAACCATCCAAATTTAAAAAGAATTCTTATGCCTGATGATTGGAGTGGTTATCCACTTCTAAAATCTTATCCTTTAGAGGGAGATGAATTAGCTTCTTGGTATGAAGTTGATAAAATTTTTGGAGTAGAGGCTAGAGATATTGTTGGACCTGAATTAAGAGATGCTGCTTGTGTTGATAGATATGATACGGATAGATTTTCAAGACTTGGTCACGAAGTTCCTAAAGGTGTTAAAATTTCTAAAGATAATGAACCAGATACTCCTATTAGATATCAAGAAGAGGGTGGTGTTCAATTATTTGGTAAGAAATTAGTAACTCCATTTGATGAGATTGAAACAGTACACTTGAAAGAGAGAAGATAATTATGCAACAAACCAATAGATTAAAACCTTTCTTTGAAAATATAACTTTTGAAAGAGAAGATAATACAATGGTGGTTAACTTTGGACCACAACATCCATCTGCTCATGGTCAGCTTAGATTGATGTTAGAACTACAAGGTGAAGAGGTTGTAAAAGCATATCCAGATGTTGGGTACCTTCATAGAGGTATTGAAAAAATGGGTGAAAATATGATATATAATGAATTTTTACCTACAACAGATAGAATGGATTATATAGCATCTACTTCAAATAATTATGGTTATGCTTTAGCTGTTGAAAAACTATTAGGTATTGAAGCACCTAGAA
Organism: Campylobacterota bacterium; assembly: GCA_034717655.1. GTDB lineage: Bacteria > Campylobacterota > Campylobacteria > Campylobacterales > Arcobacteraceae > JAIOSF01. Next base: position 16,194 of record JAYELQ010000276.1, on the reverse strand, counting down.
GAGCTGAAGTTATTAGAACTATGCTTTTAGAGATTAACAGAATTATATCTCACCTTTTCTGGCTTGCTACTCATGCTCTTGATGTTGGGGCTATGTCTATTTTTCTTTATGCATTTAGAGAAAGAGAATTTGCAATGGATTTAATGGAAGACTATTGTGGAGCTAGACTTACTCATAGTGCTGTAAGAATTGGTGGAGTACCTTTAGATCTACCTGCTAGATGGATAGAAGATTTAGAACATTTTATGGTTGTTTTACAATCTCAAATTCCTATTTATGAAGGTCTTTTAACTGAAAATAGAATTTGGAGAATGAGACTTGAAAATGTTGGTATTATATCTCCTAAATTAGCAAGAGAATGGGGTGTAAGTGGTATTGCATTAAGAGGAAGTGGAGTAAAATGGGATTTAAGAAAAGAGATGCCTTATGGTATATACCCTGAATTAGATTTCAATATTCCTATTGCTGATACATGTGATAGTTATGGAAGATATAAGTGTTATATGGCTGAGATGAGTGAGTCTATGAATATTTTAAGACAACTTATACATAAATATCACGAATCTGATACTCAACTTATGGCACATAGTCCTGAATATATTTCATCTTCAAAAGAGGAGATGATGACTCAAAACTACTCTTTAATGCAACATTTTGTACTTGTAACTCAAGGTATGAGACCACCTGTAGGTGAAGTTTATGTAGCAACTGAATCTCCAAAAGGTGAATTAGGTTTTTATATAGTTTCAGATGGTTCTCCATATCCATACAAATTAAAATGTAGAGCTCCTAGTTTTTGGCACACAGGTATATTAAATGATTTACTTACAGGACATCAATTAGCTGATGTTGTTACTATTATTGGTAATCTAAATATTGTATTTGGGGAGATTGATAGATAATGAAAAGATATGATTTAAGAGAATTAAAAACTGAGTTTTTACCAAGAATGGTAGAGATTATGAATACAGAGATAAAAGATGGAGAGAATGGTATTTTTCTTTTTGAAATAGGTGACTTCTCTGCAGTTCAAGCATCTGCTGATTGTGTAAAAGAGAATAACTGGATCTTAATGAACTCATTGAAATTTAATGAAGTTGATTGGACAATAGTTGTAAAGAAAGAAAGCAACTAAACTTTTTTGAGGATAAATTTTGAGTAAAGTATATTTTTCAAATTGGCAGGGTGAAATTGTAGATAATAGAAATATTTCAAACACTGAAGAGTGGGCCGAAGTATCTACAAAGTTCCCTATCAATTATAATAAAGAGTTATCAACAAAAGCATTTGTGGGATGGGATGGTTTTGCTATCTTTGAAGCAGATGTTGATGTTGTAAAACTCGCACAGAATTATGCTAGACAATATCAAGAGTATAGTGAAGCTTGTGGAAGATGTACACCTGGAAGATGGGGTGGACAAATTCTTTTTGATATGCTAGATAAGATAGCAAGAGGGGAAGGTGAATTAAGTGACCTTAAACATTTAAAAGAGGTTAGCTCAACTATGACAACAACTTCTAAATGTGAGATAGGTAAAACTGTTCCTGTTCCTATTTTAGGGATGATAGAGTTTTTTGAAGAGCAGTTTTTAACTTTAATAAATGAGAGTAAAAAATCACCTTGGTATGATATTGATGATGAGAAGTATATTGCAAATGTAACTGCACCTTGTACAGATATGTGTCCTTCACATGTTGATATCCCAGGATATATTGAGGGTGTAAGAGATTTTAATTTTGAAGATTCTTTAAAATCAACAAGGCAAACTATGCCATTAGCTCATGTTTGTGGTAGAGTTTGTCCTCATCCTTGTGAAGATGCTTGTAGAAGAGCTAATCTTGATGAGGCTGTATCTATTATGGAACTTAAGAGAATTGGTGCAGATTATGAAACTGACCATGAACTAGAATGGTTTCATCCAACAAAACCTAAAAAACCTAGAAATGATGGTAAAAAAGTAGCTATTATTGGAGCAGGTCCAGCTGGACTTACAGCTGCATATTACTTAGGTTTAGAGGGTATTGAGGTAACTATATTTGAAGAGTTACCTGTTTTAGGTGGTGAAGTTGCTGTTGGTGTTCCAGAATATAGAATGCCAATAGATAAATATAATAAAGATATTCAACTTATTGAAGATTTAGAAACTGTAGATATTATAACTAATCATAGAGTAAGTGCAGATAGATTAAAAGAGATAGAAAAAGAGTTTGATGCAACTTTATTAGGTTTTGGAGCTAGACTTTCAAAAGCAGTTAGATGTAAAAATGAGCGTCCAGAGATGGATGGTTATTGGGGTGCTATTGAGATGCTTGATAAAGTAAACCTTTGGCATAAATATCAAATAGGAAGCCCTGCTTCAAATGAACTAAAAGGTAAAACTGTAGTTTGTGTTGGGGGTGGATTTACATCTATGGATGTTGTTAGATGTTCTATTAGAGAAGGTGCTACAAGAGTTGTTATGCTTTATAGAAGAGATGAGAAAACAATTATTAGAAATACTACTCTTGAAGAGTACACTGAAGCAGTTGAAGAGGGTGTTGAGTTTATTTTTTATAGTGCAATTGAAGAGTTGTTTGATGAAGATAATAAATTAAACTCTATGCTTGTAAATCAATATGAACTAGTACCAGACCCAAATGGTGGTAGAGCTCAATTAGTTAAAAGAGAAGGGGAAGATATTACTATTGAATGTGATTATCTAATACCTGCTGTTTCACAAGCTCTTGATACACAAATATTACCAGAAGATTGGGAGTTAGAGATGACATCTTGGAATTCAATTCAAACTAATGGTAAAGATTATATGACATCAAGAGAAGGTATTTTTGCAGCTGGAGATTGTGAGTATGGTCCTATGACTATAGTAAATGCAACAGGTCAAGCAAAAAGAGCAGCTTCAGTAATATCTAGATATATTTATACAGGTGAAGTTACTTTAACTGATGATGAGATTATGGAAGACCATATGAATAGGTTAAAAGTTTATAATAAAAAAGAGAAAATTACAAACTGGATGCCAGGACTTCCAAGAGAGCACAGTGAAAAACTTGCAACTGAAGTAAGAAAAGATAATAACAAAGAGGTAAATTTAGGATTTACAGCTACTGAAGCTCAAGCAGAAGCAGAGCGATGTATGAGATGTTATTATCTAGGGATGGTATCTGTATGAGTGAAATAATAATAAATAGAGGTAAATCTCTTACTATAAATATAGATGGAAAATCTTGTAGTGGAGAGTATGGTCAAACTATACTCGAAATAGCAAGAAAAAATGATATCTATATTCCAACTATGTGTTACTTAACTAAAGTATCACCAATAGCTGCTTGTAGAATGTGTGTTGTTGATGTTGAGGGTGTAGATGGTACTGTATTATCTTGTCAAGAAAAAGCAGTAGATGGTGCTATAATTACTACTAATAATGAAGAGTTATACAAACATAGACAAAATATTATGAAAATGTATGATGTAAATCATCCATTACAATGTGGTGTTTGTGATAAAAGTGGTGAGTGTGATTTACAAAATAAAACATTAGAATTTGGTATTGATTCACAAGAATTTACTACTAAAGAGGTACATCGTAAAAAGAAAACTTGGGGGATATTATCTTATGACCCTAGTTTATGTATTATGTGTGAAAAGTGTGTACATACTTGTAATGAAGTTATAGGAACAGCAGCACTTTATGTAAAACCAGGTGGTTATAAATCTACAATAGATATTAAATATAGTAGATGCGAGCAGTGTGGTGATTGTATATCTGTTTGTCCTGTTGGAGCTTTAGTTTCAAAAGAGTTCAAATATACATCAAATGCTTGGGAATCTACACCAATTCCTGCTACTTGTGCTCACTGTAGTTCTGGTTGTGAATTAGTATATAATGTGAAAAATGAGGGTAGTTCTAATCCATTTGATAAGAAAATAACTAGAGTTACAAATGATTCTGAATTTTCTGCTATCTGTGGTGCCGGAAGATTTGGATTTGGGTTTGAAAATAGAGTTGAAACTAAAGATGAAGATAGTTTTAAAAGAGCTATAACAGCTTTTAAATCTGCAGATGCAATTAGATTTAACTCTTATATTACAAATGAAGAGGCATATCTTTTACAAACTTTAAAAGAGAAAATAGGTTTAAAATTAGTAAATAATGATGCTAAAGATTATCAAAATTTTTTAAATAATTATAGCTCTATTGCAGGTAATAGTTTATATTCAGCAGATATATCAGATATTAAAAATAGTGATGCTGTTATTATGATAGGTACTAGAATTAGTAGAGATAATCCAGTTGTAAAATATGCTGTAAATATAGCTTCTAAAAAACAAAGAGCATCTTTTATATATATGCATCCAATAGATGATATAGCCTTACAAAACAAATATACTCAATTTATAAAATATGAAGCAAGTACAGAAGAGGGTATTTTAGCTTTATTAGCTCTTTATCTTATCGATGATATCCCAACTGCATATAAATCATATTTTGATGAATTAGATATTGGATATTTAAGTGGAGAAACAAGTGTTGGTGAAGAAGAGTTAGCTCAAATTGTAAAATCTCTTATTAGAAGAAAAAATAGAACTCTTATAATAGGTGAAGATTTATATGGACATCAAAAAGCATCAAATATAGCAAAAATAGTAGGTTTAATAGATAAATATACAGATTTTAAAGTTGTATTAATTCCATCATCTACAAATACTTTAGGTGTTAGTTTAATATGTGATTTAGAAGATATCTCTCAAAATGATAAAGTTGTTGGTTATAATGAAAATGGAGATTTTATCCTTAGTGATAATGGTGAAGGTGATTTTCAAATACCAGCTTTAAATCAACAAGAGGGTACATTTACATCTATTGATAAAAAAGTATTAAATACTAATGTTGCATTAAATTTTAATGGATATTGTTTAAATGATATTGTAAATGAAATTTTAGATCAAAAAGTAGAAAATACAATTGAATATACAGAGTTATTACCAGAAAGTAAAGGTTTTAAAGCTATAAAATTTGATGATATGTTAAATGGATATAATAAGTATGGAGATGATTTAAGAGGTTATAAGCTTAATTCTATAGATTTAGATACTAATAATAAGATAGAGTTAGACAAAATTTCTGATATAAATACTTATAATGGTACTGTAATTTATAGATGTGAACCTTTACATCAATTTAATCATAACACATCGAAATCTCTTTTATTACAAACAAATAAAGATTTAAGAGGTAGTTTATCTTTTGAAACTGCTGCTAAAATTAAAGATGGAGATACTATTGATATAACTTATGATGGTGTAACTATGAGAAAGAAGTTTAAAAAAGATCAAACTATAAAAGGTACTATTGCTCTTTATCCAACATTTGATGATGGAATAACCAACGATAAAATACCTTGTGGATATAGATTTAAACAAGTAAAGATTACAAAGGTTGAACAATAATAATGGCAAATATGATAAATATGACTATTGATGGAAAAAAATGTACAGCAAAAGAGGGTGAGTTTATATTAAACGTAGCAAGAGCAAATGATATTTTTATTCCTGCTATTTGTTATCAAACAAAATGTTCACCAACTTTAGCTTGTAGATTATGTTTGGTTGAGGCTGATGGTAAGCAAGTATATGCTTGTAATGCTAAGTCAAAAGATGGTATGAATATATCTACTATAACACCAAATATAGAAAAAGAACGGGAAGCAATAATGGAGGTTTATGATGTAAACCACCCATTACAATGTGGAGTTTGTGATAAATCTGGTGAATGTGAACTACAAAATTATACATTATATATGAATATAGATAAACAAAATTATGCAGTAAGAGATGTAAAACGACCAACTGAAAATTGGGGAGTTATGAAATATGACCCAGGTTTATGTATAGTATGTGAGAAGTGTGTAACTGTTTGTAAAGATATGATAGGTTCAAATGCATTAAAAACAGTAAAAAGAGGTGCTGATGCTTTAGATAAAGATTATAAAGCAAATATGCCTAAAGATGCTTATGCTATGTGGAATAAGCTTAATAAAAATCTTATAGGTTTTAATGAAGCAGCTTGTATTGATTGTGGAGAGTGTATTGAAGTTTGTCCTGTTGGAGCTTTAATTAGTAGTGACTTCCAATACAAAACAAATGCTTGGGAGCTTAAAAAAATCCCTGCAGCTAACCCATATTCAAGTGATACTACATTTTTATATTATGAAGTTAAACACAGTAGTATAGAAAATAATATCCAAGAGAAAATATATAGAGTTACAAATGAATCACACTATTCATCATTAAGTGGAGCAACTAGATTTGGATTTGATTATTCAAATAAAGGTGTAAAAAATGAAGATGAGTTATCAAAAGCTGTAGATGCTGTAAAAAATGCTGATACTATAGTGTTTAACTCTTTTATTACAAATGAAGAGGCTAAAATATTACAAGCTATCAAAGAAAAAACAGGTGCTAAACTTGTAAATAATGATGCTTTGAAATTTAAAAACTTTATGAAATCTTACTCTTCTGTTACAGGTAAAAGTTTATACAATGGAACTTTAGAAGATATACATAATAGTAATTTTTTAATATCTATTGGTTCTTATTTAAAATCTGATGCACCTTCTGTTAAATATGCATTTAATAATGCTATTAGTATGAATAAAGGTGCTGGTTTATATTTTCATAGTATGGGAGATACTCATATAGAAGCTCTTGGTAAAAAAGGTAAAACTATAGAAACTATAGCAAATAAACCATTTACTGAAGATGCTATTTTATATTTTATTCTTGACCAATTTGGAAAAGATTTACCTAAAGATATAGAAAAATATTTAACAGGTTTAAGAGAAACAAGAACAAAAACAATTACTGAAACAATAAAAGAAAAAATAGAAGAGACAGTTAAAAATGAAGAGACAGGTGAAGAGAAAGTAGTAACAAAAATGGTTCCTAAGAAAGTAAATAAAGATGTAGAATATACTTATACTAAACTTCTTGATACTATAGGTGCTGATGAAACTTTATTAGATACAGTTAATGATATGCTTGCTAAAAAAGATATTTTTAGTTTAATTATTGGGGAAGATTGTATAACTAATCCAAATTCATCAAATATTGCTAAATTAGCTGGTATGGTTGAAAAATATACTGATTTTACAGTTATTATAATTCCAACTTCTACAAATACTTTAGGTGTTAGTTTACTTTGTGATTTAGATGAAGAGATTGAAGGTAATACAGTTGGATATAATGTAAAAGCAGATTATCAACTTAGTGCATTTACAGATGGTGATATTGATATGCCTGTATTAAATCAACAAGAGGGTACTTTTGTTAATATTAATAAAAAAGTTATACCAACAAATGCAGCTTTAACATATAATGGATATGAATTAAATGATATTGCAAATGTTGTATTGGGTAAAAATGTAGAAAATACTATAGATTATACTTCATCTATATTTAATAATATTAACTTTGATGATTTAGATAATTATTATGGTAACGATATGAAAGAGTATAGAGGATATTGTATAGATATTGAAGATGTTAAGTGTGAAGAAACTACACTTAATTTAGAGTCAAAAACTATAGAAAAAGATGAAAGTGGGTATATTATTTACAATGCTAACCCAATTAATCAATTTAATGAGTTTACAGCAGTTGCACATCAACTAAAAAATGATATAGTAGCACTGTATATTTCAAATAGTTTAAAATCTAAATTAGAAGTTGAAGCTGGAGATAGTATGAAAATTACTGCAAATGGTTTTGATATAACTTTAGAAGTTAAAATTGATGATACAATAGTAGGAGATATTGCTTATGTTCCGACATTTGATAAAACAATTGAAACTAAAAAATTATTTGATATTTCACGATTTAGTGTAGCAAATTTAAAAAAGGTGTAAGTTATGGATTACGATATTTTAATGACAATAGTTAAAGTAGTTATTATTCTAGCAGTGTTCTCAGCACTAGCTGGTTTTACTACTTATATTGAAAGAAAGATTCTTGCTTTTATGCAAAGAAGACCAGGGCCTTTACATGTAGGTCCTTATGGTGTTTTACAAATTCTTTGTGATGGTGCTAAGCTTTTTACAAAAGAGGATTTTATCCCACAAAATGCTAATAGAATAATTTTTATGATTGCTCCAGTTATAACTGCAGCAACAGCTTTTATAGCTATGACAGCAGTTCCTTTTATTTCTGAAGGTTCTATTGTATCTGATATAAATGTTGGTGTTCTTTTTGTAATGGGTGTAATGGCAACAGGGCTTTATGGACCTTTATTAGGTGGTATGGCACAAGCAAATAAATGGGGTTTATTAGGTGGAGCTAGAACAGCTATTCAACTTTTATCTTATGAAGTTGTAACAGGTTTATCTATGATAGCACCTATTATGTTAGTTGGAAGTTTATCTTTAGTTGATATTAATAATTATCAAGCTGGAGGGGTATCTAATTGGTTAATATGGACTCAGCCTTTAGCATTTTTCTTATTTTTAATTGCTGGATATGCTGAAACAAATAGAACACCATTTGACCTTTTAGAGCACGAAGCTGAAGTTGTTGCAGGTTATGCTACAGAGTATTCTGGTATGAGATGGGGTATGTTCTTTATTGGAGAGTATGCAAATCTTTTCACAGTATCTTTTGTAACTGTACTTATGTTCTTAGGTGGATTTAACGATTTATGGTTTATCCCTGGAGCTATTGCAATTATCTTAAAAGTTATGTTCTTAATATTCTTATTCTTATGGACAAGAGCATCTTGGCCACATGTAAGACCTGATCAACTTATGTGGTTATGTTGGAAAGTATTAATGCCATTAGCATTACTAAATATTTTAGTAACAGCTTTAGTAGCAATGTAAGAAAGGGTAGTTGATGAGTTTTAAAGATTTAAAAGAGAGAAATTTAGGTAGTCAAGAATATATAAAAATGGATATTGAAGAGTATCCTGTTGAAGGTTGGGATAAGTTTAAACAAGCTCTAGGTAGAGGTTTTAGTATGGAGCTGTTTAAAGGTCTTGGTATCACTTTTAAAATTATGAAAGGTGTGTTACTAAATAAAGAATCACATAATGTTCAATATCCTATAGAAAAACTACCAATTAGTCCTAGATATAGAGCTATACATAAATTATTAGTATTATTAGAAAGTGGTAATAATAGATGTATTGGTTGTGGTCTTTGTGAAAAAATTTGTGTTGCTAATTGTATTAGATTAGATACAAAAATAGATGAAGACTCAAGAAAAGAGGTAGTTGAATATACTATTAACTTAGGTAGATGTATATTTTGTGGGTATTGTGCAGAAGTTTGTCCAGAACTAGCAATAGTTCATGGTGGAAGATATGAAAATGCAAGTGAACAAAGAGAACACTTTGTTCTTAAGGATGATTTAATGACACCTTTTGCTGAATTACAAAATCAGTTAGAGTATCAAGGATTTGGTGCAATAAGTCCAGATGCTGATAAAAAAATCAAAAAAACTCCACTTGCTTATTAAGGAGAACAAATGTTTGAAGTAATAGCTTTTTATTTATTTGCTTTTTTAACAATAGCAATGTTTGGTATAACAGTGAGAACAAAAAATCCACTGTATGCCTTAAGTTCGTTGGCAGCTGGTATGATTTTTATATCGGCATTTTTCTTTTTACTTGGTGCTGACTTTTTAGGTGCAGTACAAATTATTGTTTATACAGGTGCAGTTATGGCACTATATGCATTTGGTATGATGTTTTTTGATTCTATTAATGATATTAAAGAAACAGCATCTAATCCAAAGTTAACATTTTTATTATCTGGTTTAATTGCTTTAATTATCGTAATGATATTTGTAGCCCCAGTTATAGGTGCAAATGTAGAAGTTGTATCACCAATAAATCCAGCTTATGGAAATACACAAGATATTGGTCTTGTATTATTTACAAAATATTTAATCCCTTTTGAGTTAGCAGCAGTTATGTTACTTGTAGCTATGATAGGTGGGATTATACTTGCAGGTAAAAAAATGGATGTATCTATCACTGCTTTAAGTGATAAAGAGGTAGATAAACTACACACAGATACAGAAATTGAAAAGGATATTAAATGAGTATTACATTAAATGATTATTTAATTTTAAGTACTATTATTTTTATGATTGGTATGTATGGAACTATGAAAAGAACAAATCTTTTGATGCTTTTTTTCTCTACTGAAATTATGTTAAATGCAGTAAATATTGGTATGGCTGCTATATCTAAATTTCACGGAGACCTTACAGGTCAAATGTTTGCATTTTTTATTATTGCGATTGCAGCAAGTGAAGTTGCAGTTGGATTAGGTTTATTAATTTTATGGTTTAAAAGACATAATAGTATTGACCTTAGTTCATTACAAAGTATGAAGGGATAATATATGGAGAATTATTTATATATTGCACTTTTTGCCCCACTCGTTGGGTCTTTAATTGCAGCATTATTTGCAAATAGTCCTAAAAAACTATTTATAGGTATTATTACATCAGCATTAATTGGTGTATCTTTAGTTGCCTCAGTTAATTTATTATATCATGTTATGACAACTCAAGAGGTTATACATGTTAAACTAATAGATTGGATTGTTTTAGGAAATGTAAATATTCCATTTGGTTTTGTTGTTGATCAAATAAGTGCAACCATGATGGTTGTTGTTACAATGGTATCAACAATGGTTCATATTCACTCTATGGGTTATATGGATCATGACAAAAGCTTTAATAGATTCTTTTCTTATCTTTCAGCATTTGTATTCTCAATGATGATACTTGTTATGTCTGATAATTTTGCAGGATTATTTATTGGTTGGGAAGGTGTTGGTCTTTGTTCATGGTTACTAATTGGATTTTGGTACCATAAAGAAGATGTTGAGAAATCAGATGATATTGAAAAATCACCATTCTCAACTTTATCACCTTTTTCATCAATATCTCCAGCTTATGCAGCAAATGAAGCTTTTATTATGAATAGAATTGCAGATTTAGGTATGTTAATTGGTTTATTTTTTATATACTGGAATATTGGTTCTTTACAATATGATGTAGTATTTGAACAAATTGGTACATTAAGTCACGGTTTAGTAGTTCTTATAGCAGTATTTTTATTTATAGGTGCTATGGGTAAGTCAGCACAATTTCCTTTTAATGTTTGGTTAGCAAATGCTATGGAAGGTCCTACACCTGTTTCTGCTTTAATTCATGCAGCTACTATGGTTACAGCAGGTGTTTATTTAGTTATTAGAGCAAATGAGATATTTGCAGTTGTTCCTGAAGTTGGTTATTTTATAGCTTGTCTTGGTGCATTTGTTGCTATATATGCAGCTTCTATGGCATTAGTTGCTACTAATATGAAAAAAATCATTGCATATTCAACACTATCTCAATTAGGATATATGTTTGTTGCTGCTGGTCTTGGTGCTTATTGGATAGCATTATTTCACCTTGCAACTCATGCTTTCTTTAAATCAGTTCTATTTTTAGGTGCTGGTAATGTTATGCATGCTACAAATGATGAGATAAATATTAAAAATATGGGTGGACTAAAAGAGTATATGCCTTGGACTGCTGCTATTATGACAATAGCTTCTTTAGCATTAGCAGGTATATATCCTCTTGCAGGTTTTTACTCAAAAGATTTAATTTTAGAATCAGCATTTGCAGAGCATGCTTATATTCTATGGGGAACACTATGGATAACAGCAGGTTTAACAGCATTTTATTCATTTAGACTAGTTATGTATGTATTTTATGGAAAAGAAAACTTTAGAAAATTCAATTATCATCCACATGAAGCACAATGGTATGTTATTGCAGCTATGATACCTTTAGCAATTCTTGCTATTACAGCAGGTTGGGGTCAACATACAATTCAAGAGATGTTATCTCATGCATTACCAAGTCCAGCACATCATGTAAGTGACTTTACTGTAAATATGTTAATTGTTGTAACATCTGCTATAGCAATATCTGGTATTTTATTTGCTGTTATGAAGTTTAATAAATCAGGTAGATATTATGGGGAAGAGTTAAAAAATTCTTTTATATATAAATTATTAGCAAATCAATATTATTTCCCTTTATTTATAGATAAATGTATAAATGCACCGTATTTAGCAATATCTAGATTTAGTTGGAAAGAGTTAGATCTTAAGATTATTGATGCAACTGTAGATGGTATAGCAAATATCTTTTATTCTGGAGGTCAAAGTGGAACTTCTATGCAATCAGGGAATTTATCAAAAGGTTTAAAATGGATGGGTATAGGTATATTTGTACTATTGGTTTTAGCATTAACTTTTGGTAATCTAAAATAAGGAGAGGAAATAGATGGAACACATTTTATCAATTTTAATATTTTTTCCAGCGTTAGCTGCAACCATAGGTTTTATGGTTGATAAAAATGCTATACGAACATATGGAATCACAGTAACGGTAATAGAGTTTTTATTATCTTGTATTTTATGGTCAAGTTTTGACAATAGTGTAGCAGGTATGCAATTTACTGAGTTTATACCTGTTATTAGTCAGTATGGTATATCTTATAACTTAGGTATAGATGGTATAGCACTGTTTTTAGTTATTATGTCAACTTTTATGACAATGATAGCTATTATTGGTTTAACAGAAGAGAGAAATCTTAAAAATCTTATTATTACAGTATTATTTTTAGAGATGACTCTTATAGGTGTTTTTGTATCTTTAGATGCTATTATGTTCTATATCTTTTGGGAATTATCTTTAGTACCTATGCTTTATATCATAGGTGCATGGGGTGGACCAAAAAGAATTTATGCATCTGTTAAGTTTTTCTTATATACATTTACAGGTTCATTAGTTATGCTTGTTGGTATGTTATATTTAGCTTATGTATATTTCCAAGCTACAGGAAACTGGAGCTTTAGTTTACTTGACTGGAATATGTTAATGCTTCCATTTGATATGCAAATGTGGTTATTTGTAGCATTCTTCTTAGGTTTTGCTATAAAAGTACCAATGGTACCATTTCATACATGGCTTCCATATGCACATGGTCAAGCACCAACAATAGGTTCTGTTATGTTAGCTGCTGTTTTACTAAAAATGGGAACTTATGGTTTTGTTAGATTTTCATTACCACTATTTCCAGATGCATCAGTTTATATGATGATACCTATGGGTATTTTAGGTGTAATTGCTATTATTTATACAGCAATGGTTGCTTATGCTCAAGAGGATATAAAACAAGTTATTGCTTATAGTTCTGTATCACATATGGGTGTTATTATTTTAGGTATTTTTGCTATTAATGTTGAAGGTATTGGTGGGTCTATTTTCCTAATGATATCTCATGGTGTTGTAGCTGGGGCTTTATTTATGTTAGTTGGTGTTATTTATGATAGACGACATACAAAAATGATGAATGAATTTGGTGGTTTAGCTAAGTCTATGCCTATATATGCAACTGTATTTGGTATTATGATGATGGCATCAGTTGGATTACCATTAACTATTGGATTTGTTGGTGAATTTTTATCATTATTAGGTTACTTTGCCGTATCTCCAATAATTACAGGATTAGCTGGTCTTACAATTATAATTGGTGCTTTATATATGTTAGTACTTTATAAAAGAACATTTTTTGGACCAATTACAAATCCTATTAATAACACATTAGAAGATTTAAAAGGTAGAGAGCTTTCTGCACTTGTACCATTAGTTATGATTGTTATTTATTTAGGTATTTACCCTAAACCAGTTTTAGACCCTGTAAATACATCAGTAAAACAACTTGTACAAGTTATGTACCTAAAATCTGTAACTCCTGAAGCAAAAGCTACAATAGCTTCAGTAAATACAATAGGGGAGGTAAAGTAATGATACCTGCAGTAGATATAGATTTAGCAAGTTTAAACTTGCCAACTTTAGCACCAATGTTAATAACAGTTATTGGTGCTTTAGGGATATTGTGTATTGATTTAGTAACTAAAAATTTACATAAATCATTATATGTAATGATTTCAATTCTTGTATTAATCGTTGATTTAGGTGCTGTTATTGGTTTTAATGGTGCTACTAGAGGTTTCTTTGACCTTATTATGATGGATGGTATAGCTATATTATCTCAAATTATTATTATTGTTGCTTCTATATTATTTATTATATTGGCTCTTTCTCAACATAAATTCCACGAATATAGATATCCTGAGTATTTTGCATTATTCTTATTTATGATTGCAGGATTCCAATTTATGGTAGCTTCTGATAATCTTATATTAATATTTATAGGACTTGAAACTGCTTCTATGGCATTATATACTATGATTGCTATGCATAATAGAGATAAATCAACAGAAGCAGCTATAAAATATTTTACTATGGGTGCTATGGCAGCTGGTTTCTTTGCTTTTGGTTCTATGGTATTTTATGCTGTAACAGGAAGTATAGAACTTGCTCAAATAAGTGCAAATTTAGTTTCATCAAACTTTGATAACTATCTATTAGTATTAGTTGGTGTTGTATTTATATTAGGTGGTATTGGATTTAAACTTTCAATTGTACCATTCCATACATGGGCTCCAGATGTTTATGAAGGGTCTAGTTCTGCATTAGCAGGATATATGTCAATTGTACCTAAAATAGCAGGATTTGTTGTTGCTTTAAGATTTTTTGAGATATTTGTAAGTGTTAATAATCAATGGATTGAATTAGTTCTTTATATAGTAGTGGTTCTTACAATGACTTTACCAAATATGATAGGTTTAGTTCAAAAAGATGTTAAGAGAATGTTAGCATACTCTTCTATATCTCATGCTGGTTTTGTTATGGCAGCTATTTTAGTTGGTACTACACAAGCTACTCAAGCACTATTTTTATACTGGGTTTTATTTACATTTACAAACCTTGGTGCATTTGCTATGCTTTGGGTAAATAGATCAAAAGATAAAGGTAAGTTTCAAACAGATCATCCTTTTGAAAAATTTGCTGGTTTAGTTCATATTTCACCTATAACGGCATCTATTATGGCTTTATTTATGTTAAGTTTAGCAGGTGTTCCTCCATTTAGTTTATTTTGGGGTAAAATGTACTTAATTGGTTCTGTTGTTAATGGTGGATATATAGTATTAGCTATCATAATGGCATTAAATTCAGGAATAGCAGCTTATTACTACTTAAAATTAATTGTTTATATGTTCTTAAAAGAGCCTATACACGATGAAAAGATTGAATTTATGGGTAATGCAAATAATCCATTAAAAACTGTTATTGGTATATCTGCACTTGTAACTATAACTTCAATATTATACATAGACCCACTGTTAAAGATGATTTCTAATTATGTTCAAATGAGTGGATTTTAATATATAAACATATTATATATTACTAAAAAAAGGTCTTGTTAAAAACAAGACCTTTTTTATTTAAAATAATATTAACTTTTAAAATACAAATAAAACTTCATCCTCTTCTTCAAAAGTTTCTTCAGAGTTATAGTTTAAAGTAAAAGTAACTTTAATACCTTTTCCAAAACTATTTTCTACATCCATAGAACCATCTATATTTTCTAATTCTGTTACTATAGAAGCTAATCCAACACCACGACCAGATATAGTAGATATTGTATCTTTTGTAGAAAAAGCATCTTTAAAAATAATCATAACTATATCTTTTTCTGTAAAGTTTTCTAATTCACTTTTTGTGTGTATATTTTTTTCAATAGCTAAACTTCTAATTTTTTCTATATCAACACCAGCACCATCATCTGATATTGTTATCTCTATGTTATTATCTATTTTTTTTATTTTACACTCAATAGTTCCATATTCATCTTTTTCGGCCTCATATCTATCATCTAATGACTCTATTCCGTGGTCAACACTATTTCTAAATATATGAACTAGAGAGTTAATAAAAGGTATATAATTACTTGGTATATATATATCTTGTTCTATCTCTAAAACTAAAGGGTTTATATACTTTTCAAGTTTTGAAGCTAGTACAGCAACAAGTTTTTCATAAGGTTTAAAAAATAATTCAATAGGATAATTTGTTAATGTATCTATATTTTGTGATATAGTTGATATCTCTTTATATAATTTATTATTTAAATCTTTTTTATTATTTTCTAATAACTTCTTTATTTGAACTATAATATTATTAATTCTATCTTTATCTATATTTATAAAATTTGATTTATT
>JAYELQ010000275.1:0-5922 GCA_034717655.1 Campylobacterota bacterium | reverse complement strand
TTTGGATTTTTAGATATAGATGTATCAAGCTCTAAATTTTTAATACCACTATATATAAATCCTAGTTTATTTTGATGTGAGTTATCATCTATATTATATATATTTTTATAGTATAAATTAAAATATAATATATCAAAAGGCTCTTTTTGAGTAAATGAGTTTATAATATATCTCTTATCCCAAAAAGGTATATTTTTCTCTTGAGTTTTATTTTGAGAGTAATATTCACTAAGTATAGTTAGTTCATCTAAAGTAAGATATTTTAAACCTAATAGATATGAATAATACCCATTATCAAACCTTCCATACTCACCGTGAATTTCAAAATTTGTTTTAATATTAGTTGAGAAATCAAATCCTATTTTATTATAATCTTTATCACTATAGCTATAAATCAAATCAATATCTATATCTTTATATAATAAGTATGTTTTAAAAGCTAAGATATTAGAGTTCTCATTATAAAGCTCTTCATTGTTATTTTTGGTAGTTTTTATATACACCATATCAAAGGCTATATTTTTAATACTACTATTTAATACTTTATTATATTTATAGTTAAGTTGTGTAAAACCTTCTCTACTAGCTTCAGGATTATTTGGGTCTTTTTTTATATCTATAAAAGCAATAGGGTTTATATAATACCCTTTACCCCATTTTGGAGACTTTTTACCTATATAAACTTGATGATTATCATCATATTTATAATTTAAAAAACCTTGATTTAAAGTTGTTTTATCATCTTCTTTATTATCAATATTTTCATAATTAGCCATAATATCTAAATGAAAAGTATAATTATCTTTAAAATATTTATAGTTTAAAAAAAACTCTCCTAAATAGATATTTTTATAATTTTCATCTAACTCTTGATATTTATAATCACCTTTTATATATCCATTATACTCATAAGATTTTATCTCAATAGCTTCTAACTCATCAAAATTAAACCCATAATCATTAGCAATAAGAGTAGAACTTAAAATAGATATAGAAAATAAAAACCTTCCCATTATCTTCTTAAATTCTCAACTTTTGATAAATTTTCTAATGTAAAAGCCTCATCACTAAACTCTTTAGGTGTGATTTTTCCATATACCATAATAGAAGTATATCCTTTGTATAGTGGAGATTTAGTCTCCATAACAGCAGGTCTAATAATACCATCTCCAAAATCTTTTATATCTTTATAATAAAGAGTTTTTATAAGCATACCTGTTGAAGTGTAACACTCTATTTTTTTTGGAGTTGTTGTTTTTTTATCAACTGTCATAATTAGTTTATCATAAGCTACAGTATCTGTTTTTGCTTTTGTTTCTAATATTATAGTATCTTTATTATCTTTTTGTGATACTATATTATATTCAGTTCCAAAATCAAGTCTCATAATATCAGAATTATTAAAAACTCCCCCAACTACACTTTGCATAGATGTAATTCGTATAGCTCTTCCAACTTCTGGTAAAAACAACCACATATTATCATCTACTCTTAAAGTTGTTCTACCTTTTTCAGATTCTGGTTTTAAAAAAGCAGATACCATTTTATTACTACCTTTTCTAGCTTGGTAAAGTAAAAACTCTTTTTTAGTTCCATCTGGTTCTATATTTATAAGTTTTTTATAACTTTCACTACTTCCGGGAGCCATCTTTTTATCAATAAGCTCTAGTAAATTTTCACCAAATAAAGAGGTAGTTAATATTATACTAGCTAATAATCTTTTACCTACCATTACCTTGACCTTTAGAACTATTACCTTTCATATCTATATAAAGTTTTCTAAATTCATTTTTATCTACACAACCATCTTTATTTCTATCATATCTATTAAAAGATTCAGCCCCTTTTCCATTACCTTGAGAATAATCTCCACCTTTGTTTTTAATATCTACCATATCTTTTTGTCTCTTAGTGTGGAATTTATCAAACTCTTTAAAAGTGATTTTACCATCTTTATTTTTATCAACCATATCAAATTGTGGAGCAGTAGTAGCACCTTTTAGAGCTTTACCCTCTTTTATTTTAATATCCATTTTTCTAGCTTGGTCATTATAAAACTCACTTGAACTTAAAACACCATCATTATTTGAATCAGCTTTTTTAAACTTTTGTTGTGCTGTTGGTACTGCATAAGCTAGTGTACCTAAAACTGTTATTGCTATTATACTTTTTGTTAATTTTTTCATTATTTTATCCTTTTTTTATTTCTAATTTGTTCTTAAAGCTTCAACAGGGTCTAATTTTGAAGCTTTTATAGCTGGGCTAATTGAAGCAATAAGTGATATAAATACCACTATAACTCCCACAACTATAACATCTTTAAATGCAAGAATAGGTTCTAAGATAAGATTACTTTCTCTTCCAAAGCTATAGCTAATTTGCATTATATTTAAAATCTCCACAATAAATAAAGATATCATACCCCCTAAAACTGCTCCTAAAATACCCAAAAGTAACCCCTCTGTTAAAAATAGTTTCACTATAGTTTTAGGGGGAGTACCCATAGCAGAAATAGTCCCTATCTCTTTAATTCTTTCATATACACTCATTATCATAACATTTAATATCGATATTAAAACAATAGATATAAGTATTATTTGAATAGCAAGGTTCATAATATCTAACATTTTTACTATATTATAAAATGGACTTAATTTCTCCCAAGTGTGTATCTCAAAAGTTGGTTTATCTTTTTGATTTAGTTTTAAAAGTATTGGTTTTAACTCTTTTAATGCATCTTGTAACATACCATTATCATAAAGCCTTACAACTATCTCACTTACCTCAACACCTTTTATCCTTAGAACTTTTTTTGCATCTTCTGTAGTGATATAACCATCTCTTCCACCTGGTCCACTAATTCTCTCAACTAATCCTGATACTTTTAAATTGATACCATTTACACTACCTTTTTTATTATTAGCAACTAACACTATTGTATCATCTTTTTTTACATTCATCCCTTTTGCTATTAATTCAGGTACTATTATCCCACCTTTTTTTAATTCTTGAAAATCAACCAATCTATCTTTTAATGCAGGGAGTGTTTCAAACTCTTTTTTCGGGTCTATTGCATTAAGTCTTATATTTGTAGTAGTTGAAAAATTAGAAAAAGCAGCCCCAAACTTTATCCTATAAGAATAATTTTGAATATATTTACTATTATTTAAGAACTCTTCTAAATATTTTATAGATTTTTCATTTAAATTTTTATCAAGTGGTAAATTTTCAACACTTGCAACAAAACCTTTTTTATGTATTTGGATATGTCCCATACTAGAATCTGTTATTTGTCCAACCATATAAGATTTAAAACTTCCAGAAAGTGCTGTATATACAAGTACAAATACAACCCCCAAAGTTATTAAACTAGCTGTTAGAAGTGTTCTTCTATGATTTCTTTTTAAATTTCTATATGATATTTTTAGTATATTATTCATCAATTAACCTTTTTATCTTCAATTATATCCCCATCAACTAAAGTGATAAGTCTATCAACATTGGAAACTATCTTTTCATCGTGTGTTGCAAATATAAAAGTTGTATTATGCTCTTTTTGAATTTTTTTCATAAGTTCTATTATCATATGGGCAGTTTTACTATCAAGATTTGCAGTTGGTTCATCTGCAAATACAATCTTTGGATTTGTTACCAAAGCTCTTGCTATTGCAACTCTTTGCATTTGACCACCTGAGATTTTATCGGGAGTTTTATCTTTTTGTTCATACATACCCACCTCTTTTAAAAGTTTCTCAACTCTTATTTTTCTCTCATTTTCATCTAAGTTTTGTATCATAATAAGGGGATATTCTATATTCTCATATACAGTTAAAACAGGTATTAGATTAAAACTTTGAAAAATAAATCCAATATTCTCACCTCTAAAATTAGCTAATTTTGTAGTATCTAATTTTGTGATATCTTCACCATTTATAACTACACTACCACTAGTAGGGGTATCTAAACAACCTAATATATTTAAAACTGTTGATTTTCCACTACCACTAGGTCCAACAAAAGATATAAACTCACCTTGATTTATTGAAATAGATAAATTACCTATAACAGTAAGATTAAGTTCCCCCACTTTATATACTTTCTTAATATTTTTTACATCTATCATATAAATCTCCTGTTTAATACTAGTAGTATATAATAATATTATTAATGAAATATTAATAGATTTTACAAATCCTTAAAATGGGTAGATATTAAATTTGCATCTTTACTATTAAGCACTTTTTCTAACTCTTTTATATCTGATTGTTTTATAGCTTCAAATGAACCGAAATAGTTAAGTAACTTTTTTACTTTAGCTTCCCCTATCCCTTTTATAGATAATAAAGAGATTTTTTTATCATCTTTTCTTTTTTGTTTTTTATGAAAAGTTATTGCACTTCTGTGTACCTCATCTCTTAATCTTTGTATAAAATGAAGCCTTTTATCTGATGGTTCTAGTTTAAAAACATTATTTTTTGTATATATTATATCTTTTGCTTTCCCTTTTGCTCTATTTGCTTTTGCATCTATTTTCTCTTTTGCTATAGCTATAACTTCAAGATTTACCCCAACACTATTTATAATATCATAAGCTAAATTTAGAACTGTTCTCCCACCATCTATTACCCATAAGTCAGGTGGTGGGTTAGACTCAAAACTATCTACTCTTCTAGTTAGAAGTTCTCTCATCTGTCCATACTCATCATCTGCTTCAAGGTTATAAACTCTATAATCATCTTTATAAAATTTATTATTATCCCATACTATCATAGATGCAACTTTTGCTTGCCCCATCATATGAGAATTATCATAAGCTTCAAACCTTTTAGGGATATTTTCAAGATTAAATAACTCTTTTATTTGAGTATAAATAGTTGAATAGTTATCTAATTTATTGATTTTTAGTAACTCTTGGGCATTCTTTCTAGCTAACTCAATAAGCTTTAGTTTTATCCCTATTTTTGGAGTATTAATTATTACTTTTTTATTATGCTTTAAAGATATAAAATACTCTAACTCATCTTTATTTTCTAAAATAATAGGGGTTAATATAAGAGATGGTATATTTGGTAAAGGTGTTGAGTAGTAGTTTATAATAGTAGTTTTATATATATCTTCTATATTACTTATATCTGTAATATTTAAAAAGTCAGAAGATGTTGAGATAAGTTTTCCTGCTCGTATAAACATCTTTATAACTATAGCTTTTTTCTCTACTAGTTCCACCATAAAAAGGTCAAAATCTTCATCTTTAGCAAAATCAAGAGTTGATTTAATTTGTGATTTTGATATAGATGCTATTCTATCTCTTAATCTCATAGCATCTTCAAATCTAAAACTCTCACTATACTCTTCCATTTTGGTTTGAAGTTGCTCTATAACTTTTTGTTTATTTGTCAAAAGATATATAGCTTTTTGAACTATTTTATCATATTCATTTTTAGATATTTTCCCTTCACAAGGGGCTAAACATCTTTTTATCTCATAAAAGATACAAGCTTTTTTACCTTTGATACAAGAT
This sequence comes from Campylobacterota bacterium, assembly GCA_034717655.1. Classification (GTDB taxonomy): domain Bacteria; phylum Campylobacterota; class Campylobacteria; order Campylobacterales; family Arcobacteraceae; genus JAIOSF01. The sequence goes on along the minus strand of JAYELQ010000275.1, from coordinate 401 downwards.
TTTTTTTGAACAAGTGGCAATATCTCATAAATACTATCTAATAAATCTTTTGCCCCACTACTAAATGGTCCATAATATCTAATATTATTTGATTTTATAATTTTTCTAGTAATCTCAAGTCGTGGAAACTCTTGATTATAATCAATAAAAATATAAGGATATGTTTTATCATCTCTTAGAAGTATATTATATTTTGGTTTAAGTTGTTTTATCAAAGAGTTTTCAAGTATTAAAGCATCATTTTCAGTTGATACTACAATATATTGTATATCATAAATTTCACTTACCATTTTTTGTACTCTTTGGCTTAATTGTGAAGATGGTTGGAGTGTAGGGGTAAAATTAAAGTAGCTTTTAACTCTATTTTTTAAAACTTTTGCTTTTCCAATATAAAGAAGTTT
>JAYELQ010000274.1:0-5980 GCA_034717655.1 Campylobacterota bacterium | reverse complement strand
CTTCTGTTGCAATGGTTACTTCCGTAGTGAATGCACAGTTTATTCAAAAGATAATGGGTGAAGGTGCTATGGATGCAGTTAAAAAACCTATAAATGAGGCAAAATTAGAAAAGATTTTTGAGCAATTGGATTAATTGTGAAAATTTCCTTAGCAGATTTAAATTTTTATAGTATAGAGAAATTTAAAAATGAGTTAAATCAATCTTTATTAGATATAGAAGAATCAACTATTGAACTTGATTTTTCTATAGTTGAAAAAATTGATTTAGTATCAATACAATTACTTTTATCATTAAATAAATATTGTAATAATAATAGTCTGAATTTAAAATGTATAAATATAAATGCAAAACAGGTAAAACAAAAATTAAAATTGTTTAATCTAAATGAAACTCTAGGAGTAATTAAATGACAGAAGAGTTAGCACTATTTTGTGAGGATATGGATGAACAACTAGGGATAATGGAAGAGACTTTAGTTGATATGTGTGAAATATCAATAGATGAAGTTGATAGTGAGATGATAAATAAACTTTTTCGTGCTATGCATACTATGAAAGGTAATGCAGGTATGTTTGGTTTTGATGATGTTGTTTCATTTGCACATGTTGCTGAAAATCTACTTGATGAGATTAGAAATGAAAAAATATCTTTGACTGAAGATATGGTTGAACTATTTTTACTAGTAAATGACCATTCCAAAACATTGATAGATGTTACAGTTGTAGAAGAGTCTTTAGATGAAGACCAACTAGAACATCATAATGATTTATTATCTCAATTATCAGTTTTTTTAGGTAAAGAGGCACCATCTGTAAAAATAGAAGATAGCTCTTCTGATGAAGATATTGAGCCAGAAATTCCTATATATGAGATAATTATAAAACCAAAAACTAGTTTTTATGAAGCAGATATGGATATTTTTTCTATCATAAAATATTTAGGTGTTATAGGTGATATTTCTGATTTGATTATCAATGATAGTGATATACCCACTATAGATAATATAGATGAAAAGAAAGCTTATTTAATAATTGAATTAAAGTATGAATCTGAAGAATCACTTGATGATATAACAGCTTCATTTGATTTTGTAAAATCTGATATTGAATTATCAATAGAACAAATAAACAAACAAGAACCTAAACAAGAAGAGCCTAAAAAAGAAGAACCTAAAAAAGAGAAAGTTTTAGAGGTAAAGGAGATAGTTAAGGTAGTATCAAAACCTAAAAACAAAAAAGAAACTTCTAAAAAAGAGCAAAAAAGTTCTTCTCTTAGAGTTGATTCTTCAAAGGTTGATCAACTTATAAATCTTATTAGTGAGATGGTAATAGCAAATGCAAAAATTACACAAATAGCAAACTCAGATGAAAATACAGAGCTTATTGAATCAACTGATACATTAACATCTATGCTTGAAGAGATAAGAACAGGAGTTATGGATATCCGTATGGTTCAAGTGGGTAGTAGTTTTTCAAAATTAAGAAGAATTGTAAATGATACAGCTAAAAAACTTGGAAAAGATATTGATTTTGTTATTAGTGGAGAGGATACAGAACTAGATAAAACTGTTGTAGAAAAGATTTCTGACCCACTTGTTCATATGCTTAGAAATTCTGTAGACCATGGTGTAGAATCAATAGAAAAAAGAGTAGCAAATGGAAAAAATGAGAAAGGGAAGATTGACCTTAGAGCTTATCCTGATGCTGGGTCTATTGTTATTGAGATAGAAGATGATGGAGCTGGTATCCCTAAAGATGTTATTTTAAATAAAGCTATATCAAATGGGATAGTATCTCCTGATGATAATTTAACAGATAAAGAGATATACAATCTTATTTTTGCTGCTGGACTTTCAACAGCAGAAACTATTACAGATGTATCTGGTCGTGGTGTTGGTATGGATGTAGTTAAAAGAAATATAGAGGAGCTAAAAGGGACTCTTGAAGTTGATTCAGTATTTGGTAAAGGGAGTAAGATAACAGTAAGATTACCTTTAACACTTGCAATTATAGATGGATTTTTGGTACAAGCTGGTGATACAAAATATATAATACCTTTAGATATGGTAGATGAGTGTATTGAATTAACACAAGAGCATAAATCAAAGATGAAAGATAATCAATTTATCAATCTTAGAGGTTCTATTTTACCTTTACTTGATTCTAGTGAATATTTTGAAACTACTCAAGTTAACTCACAATCAGATAGAGAAAATATTATTATTATTAGTTCTATAAATAATAAAGCAGGATTAATAGTAAATGAACTTCACGGTGAGTTTCAAACTGTAATTAAACCTCTTGGTGCTGTATTTGAAAAAGTTCCATGGGTAAGTGGTGGTACTATTTTAGGTAGTGGAGAGGTTGCATTGATTTTAGATGTACCTATGCTACTACAAAGTGTAAGTATAGCTGCTAAAAATATTCAAAACTTGGAGTAATATATGTCAGAAAATAATAATGAAATACAAAATAAAGATAATCAATACTTTTTATTTCTCTCAAATAAAGATATTTATGCAGTAGAAGCTTTAGAAGTTATAGAGATTGTTGAATATCAACAAATTACTAAAGTGCCTATGATGAATAGATTTGTAAAAGGTGTTACAAATATAAGGGGAAATATTATAGCAGTTTTAGATTTATTAGATAGATTTGGTGTAGAACCATCTACTATATATGATAAAACATCATTAGTGATTTTAAGAAAAGAATATGATGGTAAAAATTTACAAATTGCTATCATTATAGATGAAGTTTATGAAGTTGATAATATACCACAAAAAAATATAGAAAAAACTCCTACATTTGGAACAAGAATAGATAAAAAATATATAAAAAATATGGCTAAGTATAATGGAGAGTATATAGCTATTTTAGATATCAACTCTATATTAAATATTGATGATATATCAATGTTATCAAAACAATAAAGGGTAAAATATGGAAGAGATATTAAATAAAGATGATATAATTTCTATCATTGATGATGATTTAGATGATATGGATGATGAGATAGATTTAGTAAAACTTGTATCAACAAATGCAAATGAAGCAAATCAATACTTGCTTTTTAAAGGTTCTGATGAACAATATTATGCTAAAAATGTATCAAAAATTGAAGAGCTTTTGGTATATAAAGATTTAAATATTGTACATAATAATGATGAAAATAGTTATATTTTAGGTACAGCAAATATTAGAGGTCAAATGACATCTATAGTAAATTTTGATAAATGGATAGGGAATGAAGTTTTAGATGAAAGTTTATATGAGCTTGTTATTATAGCAGCTTATGGTGGTAGAAGATTTGCTCTTGTAGTAAAGGAAGTTGAATATATTACAACAATAGAATCTTCAAATATGATTGATAATAGTGCAGATAATTCAAGGTCATCATTTATAAGTCAAATAAATATAAATGGGGAAGAGAAGCTGTGTACTATATTTGATAGTGATATGCTAATGATGAACCTATTTCCATCAATAGAAGATAAAAGTCAATCAGATACCACTTCTTATAATTCAGAAAAACAAAGTGATAAAATAATTTTATTTGCAGATGATAGTAAGTTTATAAGAAAAATGGTTGAGAAACTATTTATTCAATTAAACTTTCAATATCGTATATACGATGATGGATTAGGAATTATAGAAGAGTTACCAAAATTTAATATAGATGATATAGGGTTAATTATAACTGACCTTGAGATGCCGGGTGCTAGTGGTAGAGAAGTTATTGAATTTGTTAGAAATAATAATGCTAATGATATTATAAATATTATTGTTCATACAAATATGGCAAATGATGTTATGGAAAAAGAACTTTTATCACAAAATGTATCAGAGATAATTGGAAAAGTTGATATGTTAGCACTTGGAACTGCTATAGAAAAATATATGAGATAAATAAAAGGAAAATATATGAAAAATATATCAATCAAACTAAAAATTATAACACTATTTATGGTATCCTTGATACTTGTATCTGTTATATTATCTGTAAATTCAATAAATAGTATAAAAAATAGTATGATAGAAAAAAATAAAGATTTTTTACAGTCAACTATGGAACTTAAAAAAATAGAATTAGAAAAATACTTTCAAAAAGTTGTTGTAGATATAGAGATACTTTCAAAAAGTGGAAATACAATTGAGCTTATGGAAGATTTAATCTTTGTTCATGATAAATTGAAAATAGATGGGAGTATGCCATTTCCTGTTAAACACAAATTGACAAAAGAGATGATAGAACCACACGAAGAGTACTACAAAGATTTTGTAGAAAAAGCTGGATATTATGATGCATTTATTATTTGTAAAAAACATGGTCATGTTATGTATTCACAATCTAAGGAGTCTGACTATGGTGTAAACTTAAGAGATAGTCCTTTGATAGATATTGGAATAGGAAAGATTTGGAAAAAAGTTATAAACTCAAAAAAAACAGAGTTTGTTGATATGGAAAGTTATCAACCATCAAATAATAATCCAGCTATGTTTGTTGGTACACCTTTAATAAGACACGGTAAGTTTAGAGCTGTATTGGTTTTACAAATTTCTGATAATCATATACAAACAATAATGAATCAAAGAAGAGGTTATAGTAAAACACAAGAGGATATTTTAGTAGGTAAAGATAAACTTTTACGAAGTGATAGTTATCTTCATAAAAAATATAATATTATAAACTCATTTAAAAATCCATCTAAATATAAAATTGATACATTTTCTGTAAATGAAGCAATTAAAGGAAATAAAGGTATAGGTTTTTCTACTGATTATAGCAAAGATAGTGTAATTAGTTCATATGATTCATTAAAAATTGGAAATGATATAAATTGGGCTATCGTATCTAAGGTAAAAGAGGAAGAAGTTTTAAGTTCATTTGATAGTTTAATTCAACAAATTATAATTATAACTATCTTCTTAATTGTTATTACATCATTGATTGCTATTTATGTATTGAATATAATTATTATAAAACCTCTTAAAACATTTCAAGATGGGTTAATAGGTTTTTTTGACTATTTAAGTAAAAATTCAAATAGTGTGAAAGAGCTAAATAATAAATCTACTGATGAGATAGGGGTAATGTCAAAAGCTGTAAATGAGAATATAAAACTAATTCAAACTAGATTAGAAAAAGAACAAATAGAGCTAGAGATAGAAAGAAAATTTATACAACAAGTATCAACAAACTTAAAAGAGCTATCACATGGTAATCTAAAAGATAGAATAGTATCAGATTATAGTGGGGATTTTATAGGTATAAAAGATAGTATAAATGAACTAGCTTCAAAAGTTGAAAATATTATAATTGATATAAATTATATGAGTAATCAACATGATTTAGGTGATATAGATGTAGTGATACCATCAAATAACTACCAAGGTGACTTTAATATTATGGCAATAGCTATAAATGATATGGTAAATGGGCATATTACAGTTAAGAAACTAGCAATGGGTGTATTTGAATCCTTTGGGAAAGGTGATTTTGATGCACCATTAGATAAGTTACCGGGTAAAAAAGTATTTATAAATGAGATAGTAGAGAGTGTAAGAGCAAACCTAAAAGCACTTATTTCAAACTTTGAAGAGGTATCAAAAGAGCTAAAAGATGGTAACTTAAAACAAAGGGCAAAAAGTGATAAACTAGATGGTGGATTTAAAGATATTATAAATATAGTAAATGATACTGTAGATGACTTTGATAATGCTTTTAATGATATAAAAAAAGCTATGGTAGAACTAGAATCAGGTAACTTATTATATAGAATGACAAATGATTATCAAGGTGATTATAATGATATGAAAACTTCTATAAATAATGTTAACTCTAAACTACAATCAGTAATAATAGAAACAAATAACTCAACATCACAAATAGCACAAGCTTCTCAAAATGTAAATAAAACAGCTCAAAACCTAAGTGCTGGGGCGATACAACAAGCTAGTTCTTTACAAGAAACAACA
>JAYELQ010000273.1:4103-6032 GCA_034717655.1 Campylobacterota bacterium | reverse complement strand
AACAGCACCTACTGTAGAAATACCTACAGTTACAGTTAATATGGAACTAGAAGATGTGACATTAAATGATGATAATATTTTAGATTTTGAAGGTGGTGGATTTAGTTGGTTTAGTGACGTTTCAAGTGCAATGAGTGATGGTTCAACATTTACTAATGGTATGGGTAATATGTTTAGTGGTATGTTTGGAAGTTCAGACCTAGATACTGATATACCAGAAACTGCATCAGTTGTTCAAGTATCAGGAACAACTACAAATATGGAAGATGGTGATAGTGTAGAGATAACTATTACTGATGGAAATGGAGATAGTGTAGATGCAATAGGAACAGTAGCAGTAGATGGCTCATATACAGTAAATATAAACCCAGAAGATATTGATACTACTACAGAGTTAATTGTAAATACTACAGTAACAAATAGTGCTGGAACAAGTGAACCTGCTACAGATTCTCTTGAACCTAGTACTGAAAATGTAGATAATACATCAGATGGAATAGCTACTAATACATCTGATGGATTTATGATGGATAGTGATAATGATGTAGATGGAAATAGTTGGAAGCATGATGAAGTGATTACGGGAACAGATGGTAGAGATGATATTGATATTAAATCTGGTGAGAGAAAAGAGGTAAATGCTGGTGATGGTGATGATTATATTTTAAAAGATGATGGTGGTCACGATACAGAAATCAATGGCGAAGGTGGTGATGATCATATTCATATGAATGAATCAAATGTTGATAGAGTTGATATTGATGGTGGAACTGGTAATGATACAATTCATTATGATACTACAAGTGGAAATAGAGATCATACAGTTGATGGTGGAGAGGGACTAGATACTATTAAAATAGATGGTAAATCTGACGATTTCCAGATAGTTAATAATAATGATGGTTCATTTAGTATTGATAGTATATCAGGAAATCAGTGGTCAACATGGTCAAATGGTGACTTTAGAATAGATGCTGAGAATATAGAAGCTGTTGAGTTCAATGATACAACATATGTACTAAATAGTGATGGAAATGAATTTGTAGATAGTAGTGATAGTTCAGCAGATGAACTTTTAACAGCCGTTTTAGTTGATGGTGTAGTTGAAGGTGTAGCATATGAAACAACTTCAGGTGTAACAGGAACGACAGATGCAAGTGGTAACTTTAGCTTTAGAGAAGGAGATGATGTTACATTTAGTGTTGGTGGAGTTACATTAGGTACTGCAACTTCTGAAGATATAGCAGAAGGTCATACATTCTTACAAGATATAGCAGATGTAGATAGAACAGATTTAAATGATGAATATTTAGAAAATATGGCTACATTCTTACAGTCTGTAGATACTCCTGATAGTGGAGATAATATTGTTATAACTCCAGAAGTTCACGAAGCTTTAGCTGATGCTGAAATAGATTTAAAAACAGCAACAGAAGAGGAAGTAACAGATTTAGTTGAATCTATAGGTGCTACATATGTTGAAGAAGATGTTGCTATGGAACATGTTCAAGATATGCTTGAAGAGTATGCAGGTATAGATGAATCAGAATTTGATGAGCATATAGATGATGACTTACAAACTGCTACATTTGGTACAGAAGCTCCTGAAGGGATTAGTTTTACAACTAGTTCTGGAGTGGAAGGTACTATTGGTATAGATGGTGAATTTACTTATGAAGATGGAGATACTATTACATTTACAGATAGTGAAGGTAATGTTATAGCTACTATTGATGCAAGTGATATAGGTACAGATGGATTTATAAGTATGGATGAAATTGTTTCTTTAGCAGCTAAAGAAACAACAGAAGAAGTTGCAGAAGAGCCAACAGAAGAAGTTGCAGAAGAGCCAACAGAAGAAGTTGCAGAAGAGCCAACAGAAGAAGTTGCAGAAGAGCCAACAGAAGAAGTTGCAGAAGAGCCAACAGA
>JAYELQ010000273.1:0-4003 GCA_034717655.1 Campylobacterota bacterium | reverse complement strand
CAACAGAAGAAGTTGCAGAAGAGCCAACAGAAGAAGTTGCAGAAGAGCCAACAGAAGAAGTTGCAGAAGAGCCAACAGAAGAAGTTGCAGAAGAGCCAACAGAAGAAGTTGCAGAAGAGCCAACAGAAGAAGTTGCAGAAGAAACAAATGGAAATGATAAATCAGAAAAAGGTGTAGGAAATGAAGTAGCAGCAGCTGCATCTGGAAAAGATATAAAAGATAAATTTACAGATGAAGATGGTGAATCTACTAAAAATGTAGATAATAAAGATGTAGAAGTAAATTCTTACGAGATAGGTTTTTCTATAGAAAATGCTGATGAAGATACTGAGGTATTACTTGATAATATACCAAAAGATGTAGTTGTAAAAGATGTTAATGTTGAGATAATAGAACCTAATGAAGATGAACAATACTTAGTATCTCCAGATACTAATGGAGATATTTTTGTAACAATTGATTCTGAAGTAGAGTTATCTGATGAGCAATTAGATGTTATTGATGCAGAAGTTATTATACCTGAAAGTAGTACTCTTGCTAATGACACAGAAGATTCTATATCAACAGATGATGATAATGATTTATCAATGACAACAGACAGTGATTTTACTATAGATACAGATACAGAGTTTGAACTAAATTATGATAATGTAGATTTAGATTCTCAATCAGTTATTAACCCACCTATAGAAAATGTAAATATAAGTGCAGATGAAGTTATGGCTGTAGATGAAGAGAGTGCTATTGAACTTCCAGGAAGTGAAGATACAACAGATTCTTTAGATACTGATACTTGGTCAAGTGATGATAGTGCTAGTAGTTCTGATGAAGGTAGTTTAGATTTAGATACGGCACATTCAAGTATGGGTCATGATGATATTCAAGTTATGATGGATACAATGCCAACAGACCATAATATCTAATATATATTTTAAATATATTATTACTATTATAAGGCTGAATGATATTAATTTATCATTTAGCCTTTTTTTATATAATTTTTTTTGATATAATGTTTATATGAAATATGAAATAAATGAAAAAACAAAAAGATTAAGATATATACGGGTTCTTGAAAAGTTTAATACAAAAGTTATCGCTCTTTTGAAATATGATAATTTTGATATTGAACTCTTTAAAAAAGCAGTATTGCGAAGTTTTCAAGAATTAAAAAAAACACCACCTTTACCACTTTATAGTGAATACCCTCTAAAATTACAATTTTTATCACAATTTATAATAGATAGCATAGAAAATCACTCCAAAGATTTTGAGAATGAGAGAAAAAATATATTAAAAGAATCAAATCTATTAGCAAAATTAAAAAATAATAATAGATATAAAAAAGATAAACATAAACATAAAAAGTTTAATGATGGATACTAATACTAAAGATGAGTTAGTTGCAGTTATAAAAAAGGTTATTTTTTATAATCAAGAAAATAGTTATTATATAGCTGCATTAGAAGATAGTAGAATAGTTTGTGGACAATATTTTGATGCACCATTAGAAAAGTTTGAAGGGGTAGAGATACTTTTAAAAGGTAGTTGGGTTACACATAAGAAGTATGGATTACAATTTGCTTTTGTATCTTTGGAAGTTAAAGAGAGGGAGATATACTTTTTTTTGACAAAACTAATGAAAGGTGTAACTAAAAAAATAGCTCACGAGATAACTTTAAAATATACAGAAGATGAAATTTGTGATATTTTAGACAATACTCCAAATAAACTTATGGAATTCAAAGGTATAAAAGATAAAAAACTTGCACAAATAGTAACATCTTGGAATAAATTTAAACATTTAAGAAAATTAGGTTCTTTTTTAGGTGAGTTTGGAGTTAGTAGTAATTTTATTAATAAAATTTATGAAAACTTTAATAATAAAGATAATTTAATTGAAGAGATAAAAGAGAACCCATATCTATTAACAGAGATAAAAGGGATAGGATTTAAAAAAGCAGATGGTATTGCTATGAGTTTAAATATACCAGAAGATAGTAAGTTTAGAATAACTGCTTGTATGAACTATAATTTAAAAGAGTTTTGTGATGCAAATGGAAATAGCTCTATTAAAAAAGAGCAACTATTTTCTTTGGTTGATGAAGCACTATCTTTTGATAATAAAGATGCTTTATATGAAGAGGCTTTAATATCTTTGGTATCAACAAGTAAAATAAAAGAAACCATAAAAGATAGCTACTCTCCAAGTATGTTTTTTTTGGCAGAAACAAGAATATTAAAATTCTTTGAGAATAGAAGTAGATATAATAATCAAAATAAGATAGTAAAAAATTTTGATAGTTATATAAATAAGCAAGAAAAGGTATTAGGCTTTTCTCTTAGTGATGAGCAAAAAAAAGCAGTTGAGCTTATAAATAACGGTGAAAATACAATTTTACTAATAGGTTATGCAGGAACAGGTAAATCTACTAGTAGTAAAGCTATTTTATTACTCCTTGAAGAGATTTTCTCTTATAATGATATCCATTGTTTAGCTTTAAGTGGTATAGCATCTCAAAGAATATATGAAACAACAGGTTATAGAAGTAGTACAATACAATCTTTATTAACTAAAATTGATAATAGTGAAAAAGAGTTTTTTGATTATAAAGTTATGTTAATAGATGAAGCTTCAATGGTAAATAGTGTAACTTATTATAAATTATTTTCTAAAATATCTCCTGATACTATATTGATAATAGTGGGAGATGATGGACAATTACCAGCTATAGGGGCAGGTGATATATTAAGAGATGCTATAAAGTATGAGTTAGCCCCTACTTGTAAACTTACAAAAATTTATAGACAAAATGAGCAACAAGCAATATCTATAATTGCAAATGATATAAGAAAAGGGAAAATACCAAAATACAAAAGTAAATTTGAAGATTTTAGTTTTGTAGATGTATCAATCCCTAACTATTATGTACAAAAAAATACTCTTAATAATTATGAGATAAATAAATTAAGAGAGAAAAATAATTATAAGATATTAGATAGTATTTTATCTATTGCTAGAGATTATATTAAACCTATGTATGAATATATCAAAAATAAAGAGATACAAAAGTTTTTAACACTATTTCAAGTGATAACACCTATTAAAAATGGTATATTAGGGGTAGAGAGTTTAAATAAAAGTTTACAATCTTTAATAAATAATACTAATACAAAAGGGATTCAAAAAAGAGTTTATGAGTATAAATTAGCAGATAAAGTTATACATATAAAAAATGAAAATATGAAAGCTCAAACTATGAGAGATTACAAATCAGGTTCTAGTGAATTCTCACAAAAAAGAGTTTTTAATGGTCAGCTAGGTATGGTTATAAAGATAGACCATAAAAACTCTACACTTTTAGTATTATATCCAAATGATGATATGGTAGTATTTTATAGTTTTGATACATTAGATAATCTTATATCATTAGCTTATTGTTTAACTATTCATAAAACTCAAGGTATGGAATATGATACAGCATTGATACCTATGAGCTTTTCACATTTTATTATGCATAATACAAAGCTAATATATACAGCTATAACAAGAGCTAAAAATATGTGTTTTGTAGTTGGTGAAGATGATGCTTTTCAATCAGCTTGTAAAAAACTTGAGATTACCAATAGACAAACAGTAATAGATGATTTTTATAAGGAGAAAATTATATAAAGTAATAAAATAGGTAAATCCGATAAAAATTAAAAATACTATTTTTAACACCATAGTCAAAGATATTTTAAATAATTATTTACATTAGATACTATACTTTTAGTTTTGATTAAGGAAACTAGTAGTTTTTTATTGATTTATCTATTTTTAGGGTGAGCTTTATTGTTGTTATAAATAATTATCTACAATTGAATTGTATATTTGTAACCATTCAGCATCCCCAAGTAAACAAGGCTCATAATATTTTCCATCTAATACATTTCTTAGTTCATTAAAAACTGATCTATTATTCTTTTTAACTGTAGAGATATATCCCCTAATTCTATTGAA
>JAYELQ010000272.1:14266-24081 GCA_034717655.1 Campylobacterota bacterium | reverse complement strand
CCATAATTACTAATATAACTTTTTATATTTTAGAAGCAACATTTCTCATACGAGTTGAATTTCTTTTAAAATAAATTCTAGTTGTACTTACATCTGAATGTCCCAACATATCTTGAGCATCTCCTATGTCAATTCCAGCTTCACTCATTTTATAAGTAAATGTATGTCTTAAAATATGGCAACCTTTTTCACCTGTTTTACTAAATCGTCCGACTTCTTTAAAATAATTATATAAACTAGTTCTTGTTAAATCTTTTCCATTTATTTGATGAAAAAGAACATCATTTCCTTTTCTAATCTTTTTAAAAAAAATATGTTCTTTTTTAATTCTTTTATATATAACTGGAAGTAATCTTTCTTTACTCCCTTTCCCTTGTATCAATACATCTACTAATTGTTGGTTACTATTTGTCATATATGGTTTTGAAATATCTTTTAATTTTAAAGAACATATTTCAGATACTCTAAGTCCCATATAAATTCCTAATTTAAAAGTAAAATTTAACATATAAACATATTCTAAATTTTTTAATTCTCTTCTTTGTATTTTATTTATTTCTTTCCAATCAATGACTTTAGTAGCTCTAACTATTAAATTAGATAAATATTGAAGTATTGTATTTTCATTGTCTTCATTTATATGTGTTTTTTCTTTTGTTGTTTTTTTAAAACTTAACCTTTTCCATTTTATATTAAAATTATATTTATCATCACTTTCATCTTCTATAAAATCAAGATATAATTTTAATACTGTTTTGTAAAGAGTTTTTGTTTTATATTCAAAACCTTTATCTTTATTTTTTAATACTTTAGCTCTCTCTTCTCTATATTTAATAAATCTATTTATTAATCTATGGTCTATCTCTTCTATAGTATTAATAGTATTTTCAGATATAATATACTCTATAAAATAACTAATAATTCTATCATAATTAGAATATGTTAAATCATTTTTTTCATTAATATCAAGCTCTTCTAAGAACTCATCATACCAGTTATAGAAGAACTTCTCTATATCTTTCATTTTATTTCCTTTTATTTTATATTTATTTAAGTTCTAATTATCTACCAAAAAATAGCTATAAATCCTTTATTTAAAGGGTTTATAGCTATTTTATTTATTTTAATTTTTATTACATAATATGGTATTATGTAATTTTTTATTATATAGCCTTTAATCGCTATGTCCCCATCAAGAATTAAATAAAATTTAACTCTTGATGAAATTCTATTTAACATCATATTTTATAGTATATGCATCTCCGTAATTAGGTACATTATCATAAGTAAATACAGAATAATACTTAGATATTTCTATATCTCCAAAACTATCATAAGTATAATTGTCTGGACCTGCATATATTTTATCTCCATCTAAATGATTTAAAGGTTTATGAAATCTATTTCTTACAACATAAACTCCTTTAAAATTCTTATCAGTAGGATTATCCCAACTTAGTTTAATTTTATTGTTCTCTATAAAAAGTTCTAAATTAGAAATACTATCAATTATCTCTTTTCTTCTATTTATATATTTAATAGTTAATTTAACACTGTTTTTATTATCTTTTCCATACCAATCAACTATATGATTTTTAATATCTGATGAAGTTGGTTTTATAATAAAGTTTGCAACTTTATTATCTTCATGTATATCTTCTAAAGCAAGTTTTGAATACTCATCAAAAATAAATCTATGTGTTTTATTTTTCTGAAGATCACTTCGACTCACTTCATAGCCTATAAATTCTATTCTATCTCTATTTTGTATAGATTCATAAGAAACCTCATCTTCTATATCAATAAACTCTATATTATATCTTATATCTAATTTTGTTTTTGTACAAGACTTATTTTTTATCTCTATATAACTATCTGTAATAACCGTTTCTAAAGGATTAGGTAAACTTGATAAATCAAACTTCATTAAACCATATAATTTATTATTATTTTCATCAAATCCACATAAAAGTTTATCTTTTATTAAATCCCCTTTGGAAATTGTAATTATCTCTGAAGATTCTAAAGTAATCTCTTTACTAGGTAGTGTATACTTTATATCTATATTTGGTCTATAGTGAATACCTCCACCATATCTACCATAACCTAAATCAAACATCATCATCTGACTATCTCTACCCTTTGGTAATTTAGTTGGACCAGATATTTTAAATAAAACTTTACCTGTTTGTATTTCTTGTTGAAAAATATTCATCTCACTCTTACTAAAGTGCCAATGACTCCATATCCCTTGTGTTAATTTTTCTGATGGAATAGAATCACCTAGTGTTTCTATTATTTCTGCATTATCTATTTGTTCAAAATCATCTATTTCAGAAACACTTTCTTGGTCTATAAAAGATATACTCCATTCTCCAAACTTCTCAATCTTTGCATTTACTCTATTTAAAGGATAAAGAGATATTCTAACATCTTTTACTATAGCATCTTTTGGTATCTGTTCTAAATTAAATTTAACAACACCATAGCTAATACCTTTTGTCTCATTAACACCTATAAACAAAGAATTTAATCCAAAATGTTTTTTATTTGTTTCTATAAGTTTACTTGCAACATAACCAACTTCACTTGGTATTGGAAATATTGTTTTACTATATTCATCTCTTTCTAATAAAGTTCGTATTCTTAATTTTGGGGCAAAAGGTGATTTTACGTTTGAGATACTATCTACAGCTCTTATATAATAATAATAAGAACTACCACTTTTAAGCTGTATATCTTTAAATTCTCTGTTATATGTTTCACAAATAAGATTTGCTTCTGTACAAGCTTCTTTATTTTCACTATTTCTAAAAATCTGAAAATATATATCTTTATTATATTCATAATCCCATTTCATACTTACTTCATTTGAAGTAACTTCTGAAATAGTAAAGTTAGTTACTCTTTTAGGTGAATATTTAGAATAATTTCTAGCTTCACCTAAAGTTCTTAAAAGAGCAGGAATGTTCTCATCTATACTCTCTTGCATATTTTGCATAAAATCCGGTATATTTCTAGTTCCCACCTCAACAACAGCTGATATAATACCTTTTGAATAATAATACTCTCTACCACTTCCACTTATAAGTTTAGTAGGTGGTTTTCCTCTATGTATACCATATTTTCTACCTGTAATTTTACCTATCTCATAATTCATATTTGCACATAATGTATTTAAGTCTGTACCATCTTCTTCAGACTCATGTCTGAATTTATGAGCAGGAAAAAACACATTACCTTGACTATGATAATCTAAAGCAATAGTAATATTATCTTTATTATCTACAAAATTCTTTATTGCTAATGTTTCTGGTTCACTAAAAGGTTTTGGACCACTATACACATTTGAAGCAGTATTTATAGATTTACTATAACCTACACTAAAGTTTCTATTTAAATCAACTCCAAATGTACCATCACCATTATCTCTTCTATTCTTTCTCCAAAAAGAAAAATGCTTACGACTATATTCAAACCCATCAGGATTTAAACAAGGAACTATATATAAAGTATTTTTTTTAAGTATCTCTAATACCCTTGGATTTGATTTGTATTGAGATAATAGGTAGCTTATAAAAGATATTGCTAACTCATTACCTATCCATTCTCTTGCATGTATAGTACCTGTGTATAATAAAGCTGGTTTCAAGTCTGCATTTTCAATATTTAAAGATATAGTAGCTAAAATAATATCTCTATTTTCCCAACTTTTACCTATACTTTGAATAGTAATAACATCTGGATGTTCTTTTACTGCATTTTCTAAATATTTAGATGTTTGTTTATATGTTTTATATTGTTGTTTCATTTGTATTATGACTCCATTTATATCTATCTATCTATATTATTTTAATTATCTTTATGTATAAGCATATATAACAAAGTAGAAATAGGAAGAATTAGAAAACCTAATAAATATGAATATATATGTAATAGTTCATTATTTCTTAAATAGAAAAAACCTATTATAAGAAAGATATATCCAAACAATCTATAAAACGATGTCATTGCACCTATTCCTGATGTAAAATTCTTAAAATAATTTTGTTTAATAGGTTTCATTGCCTCTTTTATTTGTTCTTTTGTTATACTATCTTCTTTAATCTCTTTATTATAAACCTCATCAGAGTATAAGTCATATTTATCATCTTCATCTATCTCTTCATATTCAATAGGATAATCTTTAACTCTATTTTCAATATTCTTTTTATATCCATAAAATGAACCTAATGTTATAGCCAAAGAACTAAAAAATGCTACTTGAGTATTTACTAACCAATCAAATTGATTAAATAGAATAGTTGATGCTATAACTATGAAATCTACTATAATAAATATCTTAAATTTATTTATAGAAGTCTTCATAATCATCTTTATCATTGACGAACTTGTATCGTGGGTCATCAGCTAATTTATCAAGTTCTTTTTTATTTCTTTTATATGCTTTATAAACATTTAAAACAGCAGCAGCAATACCATAAGCAACACCAACCCATAAAGTCCAAGTATATCCCGTATAAGTTTTAAGTAATAAACCTATACCAACACCTAAAGCAATTGCAACAACAATAGATATACCTAAAGAGATATTATCTAAAGCTTCTAATTTATCTCTATGTTTAGGGGGGTTAGATTTATTATTAATATCTTCTTCCACAATTATCCTAATCTATATATGTACAGCAATAATCTGTTATATCAATAACATTAATATCAAAACTAGAATTAGCAGGTACTTCAAAATATTCCCCACCAACTATAGTCTCTTTATTTATCTCTTCACCTCTAACTTCAACCTCAACTCTACCAGAAAGTATCTCCATATGCTCAGCACTTTGTGTTCTAAATGTGTATTTACCTGGCATCATTACACCTAAAGTTTTATTTTTACCATCTGAATCTATCACTGTTCTACTTGTAACTTGTCCATCAAAATATTGATTTGATTTTTTTATAATAGTAGCATTTCCAAACTCATCGCTATTTATTTTAGGAGCTATCTCATAATCAACCACTTTAGATTCAGTATTTAAAGATTTTAATAACTCAAGAATAGGTAAATGATACTGATGAACAGCATATCTTTCTAAATCATCTTTACTATCTAAAATAACAGTTAAAGATATATCAAAAGCTCTTGGACTATCTGTAAAATTTATACCAACTTCTAATGCTCTTATAAAATCTATATTATCTTTTAAACTATTTAATCTTTCTACTATTATATTTTTTTGTTTTATACTGTCTTCACTTAATTTTAATAATACTATATGTTTTATCATATTTAAAATCCTTTTTTTTATAATTCTTTCATAACATCACTAGCTGCTTTTATACAACTATCTATCTCTTTATTTGTCATAGTATTACAGATAAAACCTGCTTCATATTGACTACAAGCAAAATAAAAACCTTTTTTTAACATCTTTTGATGAAACTTTGCAAATCTATTAAAATCACAAAGTCCAACCTCTTTCATATTAGTTGGCATTTTATCACAAAAGAAAAAACCAAACATACTTCCTCTTGTATCTACTTGAAGTGGTATATTATTTTCTTTAGCTACTTTTTTTAATCCTTTAGTTAAGCGAACAGCTTTTTTATTTAATCTTTTATATATATTTTTATCTTTTTTTAGTTTTTGTAAAGATTTTAATCCGGCTGACATCGCTACAGGATTACCACTTAGTGTTCCTGCTTGATATATATCACCATTTGGGCTTAATTGGTTCATTATCTCATCTCTTGAAGCAAAAGCACCAACAGGCATACCTGCACCTATTACTTTACCAAAAGTGATAATATCTGCATCGGTTTCAACAATACCACTTGCCCCTTTTAAAGAGGCTCTAAACCCAGACATAACCTCATCAAAAATCAATAAAGCACCATATTTATCACATAATTTTCTACAAGCTTTTAAAAACTCATTTGAAGCTGGTACAAGACCCATATTTCCAGCAATAGGTTCTATTATAATAGATGCTATATCTTTTGATTGTTTAAAACATTTTTCTAATTGTTTTATATTATTATATTCACTTAATATAGTATGTTTTACTAAATCAGCAGGAACACCTGGAGAACTAGGTGCTCCAAATGTAGCCATACCACTTCCAGCACTTACTAATAAACTATCACTATGACCGTGATAACAACCTTCAAATTTTATAATATTATCTTTTTTGGTGATACCTCTTGCTAACCTAATAGCACTCATTACAGCTTCAGTACCACTACTTACAAATCTAACTTGGTCTATATTATCAAATATATCAACTATTTCAGTTGCTAATGATGTTTCAAGCTCTGTAGGTGCTCCAAAGCTTAAACCATTTTTTGCTGTATCGATAACAACTTTTTGGATATCTTTATCACAATGACCAAATATAAGAGGTCCCCAACTTTGTACAAAATCAAGATATTTATTATTATCAATATCTATAAGATAACTTTTTTTACCTTTTTTTATAAAAGGTGGTGTTCCACCAACTGCTCCAAATGCTCTTACAGGGGAATCTACTCCACCAGGGATAACTTTTTTAGCTTTTTGATAAGCTTTTATACTATTTTTAAACATTTTATTCCTAATATCTAATTATTTTATAATTGATTATATCATAAAATATATTAAATATTAATAGGATTATAAGTAAATTTTGATACAATATGTGATATAAAGATAGATTTTATAATTAAGAGGTAAAAATTGAGAACACATTATTGTACAGGTGTAACAGAATCAAATATAGGTCAAATAGTAACTGTAGCAGGTTGGGTAAATAGTAGAAGAGACCACGGTGGATTAATATTTATTGACTTAAGGGATAAAGGTGGTTTAGTTCAATTAGTTTGTGACCCTATGGATAATAAAGAAGCTTGGGAAGTTGCAGAAAATGTAAGGGATGAGTTTGTATTAATAGCAACAGGTAAAGTAAGAGCTAGAGGGGAAGGTCTTGAAAATCCTAATTTAATTACTGGTAAAATAGAGATTGTTATTGATAAATTAATTATAGAAAATAGGTCTAAACCTATCCCTTTTGATTTAAATGATGAAAAAGTAAATGAAGAGATAAAATTAAGAAATAGATTTTTAGAACTAAGAGGAAAAAAATCTTATGATATATTTAAACTAAGATCTAAAGCTAATATTGCTATTAGAAACTGTTTAAACGATATGGACTTTTTAGATGTTGAAACACCAATTCTTACAAAATCTACACCAGAAGGTGCTAGAGATTATCTAGTTCCTTCAAGAGTTCATCATGGTGAATTTTATGCATTACCACAATCACCTCAACTATTCAAGCAATTATTAATGGTAAGTGGATTTGATAAGTATTTTCAAATAGCAAAATGTTTTAGAGATGAAGATTTAAGAGCAGATAGACAACCTGAATTTACACAAATAGATGTAGAGATGTCTTTTTGTTCTCAAGATGATGTAATTGAAGTTGCTGAAAAGTTAATTCATGATACTTTTACAGCTTGTGGGTTTGATGTTCCAACAAAATTTAATAGAATGTCGTATAATGATGCTATGGAATTTTATGGAAGTGATAAACCAGATATGAGATATAATTTAAAGATGACTGAAGTTTCTGATATATTTGAAGCTTGTACACTTGATATATTCTCAAATATTGCTAAAGATAAAGTAAAAAATAGGATAAAAGCACTTAAAGTACCAAATGGAGATAATATATTTTCAAAAAGACAAATGAAAGGGTTTGAAGAGTTTGTAAGAAAATTTGGAGCATCTGGTCTTGGTTATTTTCAAATGAAAGAGGATGGATTAAAAGGTCCTTTAAATAAATTTTTTGAGCAAACACCAGAAAAACTACAAGAGTTAGTAGATAGATGTGAACTTGAAGTTGGAGATGTTATATTTTTTGGAGCTGGCGAGAAAAAGCTAGTTTGGGATTATATGGGAAGACTTAGAATTGAACTTGCTAATCAAATGAATCTTATAAAAGAAGATACTTTTGAATTTTTATGGGTAGTTGACTTTCCAATGTTTGAAAGTGAAGATGGTAAAACAAAAGCACTCCATCATCCATTTACAATGCCGAATTTAGAAAAATGTGATTTAGATAATATTGAAGATTTAGAGAGTTTAGAATCTATAGCTTATGATATTGTATTAAATGGTACAGAATTAGGTGGTGGAAGTCTTAGAATACACAAATCAGATATTCAAACTAAAGTATTTGAGCTTATGAATATAAGTGAAAATGAACAAAAAGAGAAGTTTGGTTTCTTACTTGATGCTCTTGAATTTGGAGCACCTCCACACGGTGGATTTGCTTTAGGTTTTGATAGAATGATTATGTTAATGGCAGGAACAGATTCTATTAGAGATGTTATAGCTTTCCCAAAAACTCAAAAAGCACAGTGTTTATTAACTCAAGCTCCTAGTGTAGTTGATGAAGAACAATTAAAAGAATTAAGTCTTAGAATTAGACAAAAACTTGATATATAATTATAAAAAAGGATTAGTTTATGAATAATGTATTATCTAAAAAAATAGACTCATTACCACCATTACCAAAAACAATAATTGAATTAGAAGAGTTTAAAAAATCTTCTAATAAAGATTTAAATAAGTTACTTGAAATTGTTAATCAAGACCCTTTGATTGTTGCTACTTTATTAAAAGTGTCAAATTCAGCAATGTTTGGGTTTAATAACAAGGTTGAAACAGCAAGTAGAGCTTTACACCTTTTAGGTATAAATTTTACTTTATCAATTGCATTTGGAAGTGCTATTAAAAACTCATTTGATACAGAATTAAAAGCTTATAATATAAACTCAGATGGTTTTTTAAGATTAGCAAATATGTCTTCAAATTTATTATCTAATTGGATAGGTAAAATAGACCCTGAATTAAGAGATGAATTACTATTACCAAGTTTTTTATTAGAAACAGGAAGGTTTGTATTATCTAGTATAGCAGTAGATAATAAGCAAGAAAAAAAATTTTATACAAGATTACAAACTGATTCATCATCTATATCTAAATTAGAAAAAGAGTTTTTTGAAGCTACTTCAACTCAAGTAACATCTTCTATTTTTAAATACTGGAATTTAAGTGATAATTTAATAAATATTATTAAGTATACTGATGATATTGATAGTTGTCCACAAGAATATTTAGAAAAAGCTAAAATACTTACAGTTGTTAAAACTATATGTAATGTAATTGAACCATTATCTGATAAATCTATAGAAGAGGGGGTATCTTTGGCTAGTAATTTTGGATTAGATACTAGACATCTAAAAAAAGCTATTGAAAAAATGGAAGATAGATTACTAGAAGAAGAATAAATCTATTTATTCTTTTTTACATCTCGTATAAATAATCTATCTATCTTTATATTATCATCTATATCTTTATCATTACAAAGATATTCAACTAATATATTTGATAGGTATGGGGCAAGAACAAATCCTCTTCCACCAACTCCATTTAGTATATATAAATTATCAAATCTACTAAAACGGTTTGGATTTACATATGTTCCATTTTTTAGATGAGGAAACTCTTTTAGTGTTTCAGTAGAATCAATTATCTCCCCTATAAAAGGGAAGTAATCTATACTACAAGCTCTTGCTCCATAATACTCCTTTACAATATCTATATCGTTTAAGTTTGTTATTGACTTAGCTTTTTCAAGCAATAATTGATTTTGTTCTTTAATATTATGAATAGTATCTTCATCTCTACTATGTGTTGCACCTATAGATATTTTGTATCTATTGTTTGATATCTCAAAACTCTTAGATATAGAACACTCTTTATGGAAGTTTGT
>JAYELQ010000272.1:0-14166 GCA_034717655.1 Campylobacterota bacterium | reverse complement strand
TCTGTATTATAAGATATTTCTGAACTATCTTTTATTGAAGATAATAATATAGTTGTTGCTATATCATCTTTCATTATAATATATCCATTATTAAGATTTAAATATTTTCTTATAATAAAGTCTAAATTAGCTATAGTAGAGCTATATTCTAAATTGTTAAAAACAATATACTCATCATTTATAGATTTTGACCAATCAAAATTTGTAATATTAACTATTATATTTTTAGAATAATCTGGTAAAGAAAATATAATTTTAAGCTTATACTCTTCATATAATGTTACTTTTGTTACTTTTAATTCTTCTTTATCTATTTTTAGCCTTAGATAAGTAAGAATAGAGTTCTCAACAGTAGTATCTCTAGCTTTTTTACTATATTCTATTGTTGTTTCTTTTGCTATATCAAAATAATTAGATGCTTGATTAAGAAAATCATTTTGGTCAAAAGAGAATAAACTAGATACTAATAGCAAAGATAACGATATTTTTTTCATTTTAATTAAGCTTTATTATTTATATATTCTCTAGTTAATGATATTTCATCTTTTGAACCAATATAAAAAGGTGTTTTCCTATTATAATCACCATTTAACTCTATATCTAATATTCTATTATATCCATCTATAGATTCACCATCTAATAGTTCTATAATTAAAGATATTGGATAAAGTTCAAATAATATAGTTAATTCATTATCTAAAGAAGGATTAGAATATAAACCACCTCTTTTAAATATTATTTGGTGGATATCAAGAGTAAAAGAGTTACTAAGTCTTAATCTATACCCATTATTAAAAAGCTTACTTACTAAATCTTTATGATATTGTGGGAAAGTATTAATATCTCCACCAGTTGAATTTATTTTACCTTTATTATTTAAATGAAAAGGTGGTTCTTTTCTAAACTTATATTCATCAAAAATATAAAATTCTACTTCATTTGTATCTTTAGATGCATAAACTAATTGAAAACTTGGTCCATAAGTTATATATGCAGAGGTTATTAAATTATTAGAAGAGATACTATCTTTATAAACTCCAAATATAGTTCCAACAGAAAAAGCCAATTCTAAAAGATCTATATTATCAATAGATACATAACTAATTATATATTCACCACTATTATTAATAATTTTTAATTCTTTATCTTCTTTTGAGATAAAACCTTTAATGGTATCAAGTTCAGATAACTCCTCTTCTATCATATTATTACAGTAGTTTAATATATCTTTTTTTGTCTCTTTTGAATTATTTAATTTAAAAAAACCATGATAGTTATCAAACACTTCACTTTTAATATTAATAGCTATTTTTTCTACAACATCTAATAAATAGTTCATTATTTATCTTCCCTTATTTAAATTGTTATCTCTTTTATATCAGAGATAGTTTTAAAACTATTATAAATAACAGCAACAATATTTTTTCTATTATTTTTTATTTTTATATCTTCATGATTTACAAATACATTATTAAAAAATGCATCTAATTCAGGCTTTAAAGAAAATAATGCATCTAACTCTTCATCAAAAGTATTATAACTATTATTCTTAATAGTTATAAACTTATTATATAATTCTTTCTCTTCTTTATCTTCAAACAGTTCACTATTTACAGTAATATTATCATTTATCTCTATATCACTGATTATATTTGCAACTCTTTTAAAAGTATCACTTATGCTTTTAAAGTCTGAACTTTTTACAATCTCATTAACTGCTTCAATTCTTAAACATATAGATAAAATACTATTATCTCCTGTACTATTTAATACTGATTTTACAACACTAGGATTTACTTTATTATAAATTTTATAAAGTCTTTCATTTAAAAACTCTACTAATTGATTTTTATCTAAACCGTTATATTTTTCTATTAATTCATCTATTATTTTATTTAAATCTAAATCTATTTTATTTTCATAACATATTCTATATATGCCAGATGCAGCTCGTCTTAAAGCAAAAGGGTCTCTACTACCTGTTGGAAGCATATTAACACTAAATAGTCCCATTAAACTATCTAATTTATTAGATATAGATACAATAGAACTAAATAAATTAGATGGTAATAAACTATCTTCACCTTTTGGTAAATATTGCTCTTTTATAGCAGTACAAACAAGTTCATCTCTACCCTCTTTTTTAGCATAATAATAACCCATTGTAGCTTGTAAATCAGTAAATTCATAAACCATATCTGTTAAAAGGTCTGCTTTACTTAATAATATAGCTTCTTTTAGTAATTCTTGATTATCTTTAAAATTTAATTGTTTTGATACAGCTTTTGATATCTCTAATTCTCTAATAGTTTTATCATACATAGTACCTAGTTTATCAACAAAATTAATATCTTTTAAACCCTCATTACTTAAACCATTTTTAATATCATTATTCCAAAAAAACATCCCATCAGCAAGTCTAGGTTTTAATACTTTTTCATTACCAGATATAATATATGAAAAATCTTTAGTATAAGCATTTGAAACAACTATAAATTTATTTGTTAATTCATTATTTTTATTATAAACAGCAAAATATCTTTGGTGCTCTTTCATTGAACCTATAATAACTTCATTTGGTAACTCTAAAAACTCTTTATCAAATTTTCCAATTAGAGCAGTTGGATACTCTGTAATAGCTACAATCTCATCTAATAACTCTTCATCTATCTCTATAGTAATATTATTTTCTTTTTCAATCTCTTCCATTTGAGATAATATTATCTTTTTTCTCTCTTCGGGATATAAAATAACTCCATTTTTATCTAATTTACAAAAGTAATCTCCAGCAAAATCAAATTTAAAAGGTTCATAAGAAACCATTCTATGACCAAAACTTGTTTTTGTAGATTTAATACCAAATAATTCAACATCAATTAAGTCATTACCTAAAACTACCGTCAAGTTTCTTATAGGTCTTATAAAATTTTGTTTTAAACTACCCCATCTCATAGATTTACCAAAAGTTAAACTATTTATAAATTTATTTATCATATTTTCTAAAAGCTCAGAACTATTTTGACCTTTTACTATTTTTTTATGATACAAAAACTCTTTATCACCTTTAAAAGATGTTTTAATATTAGATATATCTATTCCACATTTTTTTGCAAAAGCAACAGCAGCACCTGTAGGATTATTATCTTTATATGCTATAGATACAGGTGCACCCCATATCTCAATCTCTTTATCATCTTGAACTGTTTGAAATTCTCTATGCCAAAAAACAAATCTTCTAGGAGTATAATAAAAATTAAAATTAGATAATAAATTATTCTCTTCTAATATTTTTTCCCATTTAGTTTCTATATTTTCCAATTCTTTTAAAAAAGGTATAGCTGGTAACTCTTCAACTATAATTTCAATCAATAATGATTTTATCATATTATTCCTCTAAATTCTTCTTATTTTTATCTAATTTATTTTTATGTTTTTCAACTTGTGTTTCATTCATACCTCTTATAAATATAAAAAGGATATAGGCAAATCCAACCCAAACAACAATGTCAAAGAATTCTTTCATTATTAAATCCTATTTAATATTACTTTTATTATTTTGGTAAAGCAAATTTTTGAATATTATATTCTCCATAATTATCAAAAAAACAATAATACAAATAATCTTTTTTTATTGATAAACTACTTAAATATCTAATTGCTAAATTTGCTTCTAAAGAAGCTATTTGCATAACCATTGGAGCTGCAATACCTTTAATTTTATGTTCTGATATTTTAAATATATCTTCAAAACAATTATTTTCAAAAAAACAAACTTGACCATGAAAAGCCTCTACAGTCCCATATATCCAAGGAGTATCATTTTTTTTAGCTATTTTATCTATTAAAACTCTTGTTTCTAAATTATCTGTTGCATCTATTATTAAATCATAATTATTTTTATAATTAAATTCAGATAAAGAGATAGAATAACTATTAATATTTGTAAACTCTGAACGTTTTAATAGAAATTCTTTTAAAACTACAGATTTATTTTTTCCTATATCAGAGATATTAAATGCAATTTGCCTATGTATATTATGAACACTAACTTCATCAAAATCAATCAAATCAATATTTCCAATACCACTAGAACCAAGAGCTATAGCAACACTACAGCCAAGCCCCCCACAACCTACAATTAATATTTTTTTCAAACCTAAGGAATTTTGAACATCTTCTCCCAAAAGTTCAATTTGTCTTTTAAAATATATCTCTTTATCCATTATTAAACTAACTATTATTAAAGCCGTTTAATAAGGACTGCATCCTTCCCATATCTATATCTTTATTATTTTTAAAGTTTTCATCAATGGTTTCTATCTTTTCATCTTTTTTATCAATGGAAGTTTCTATCTCACTAGATTGAGCTACAAGCTCTTCAATACTAGAGGGATTATTAGACCCAGATGAGTTATCATCTACAATATTATTTTCCATATCTAAAGAATCACTACTATTTCCATTTCCAACAACTTCATCAACAGAACCTAAAATTGACTCTATTCTTCCAAGCATCTCACCCATCTCACTAGATTGATGAGTTGTTGTATCTGTAAGAGAATCTAATTGAAGAGTTAATTCTTCGTTTTTATATTCTAAATTATCTATTTCATTATTTAAGTTGTCTTTGTCAACTTGCAATTGTTCTGCATCTGCTTTTAAACTTTCATATGCCCCTAAAAGTTGATTTAATGCTTTTTTTAGTTGCTCTACTGTTTCATTATTATTCATTCTTTAGTTCCTTTTGTTTTTTTATTTAGTTAATAATTCCATCTATTTTTAATAAAGATTTAACATCTGCCTCTCTTTGTGCAAAGTTATAAAATAATTTATCCATATCTTCACTACCACCAAATTCTAAAATAGAGTTTTTATATTTTATTGCTAACTCATTATATTTATCTGGCGATTCAATAAACTTATAATAAGCATCTGCACTTAAAACTTCAGCCCATTTATAACTATAATATCCAGCTGCATAACCACCTGTAAATATATGGGAAAAACCATTTTGGAATTTATTATATTCAGGAGGTATTATTACTGATATTTCTGTTCTAATTATATCTAATAATTTCTGAACTTCTTCTTTATTGTATAACTTTTGATGTAATTTAAAATCAAATAGTCCAAATTCTATTTGTCGTATAGTATTTAATGATGATTGAAAATTTCTTGTATTGATTAGTTTATCTATTGATTTATCATCAAGAACTTCAAGAGTTTCATAATGTTTTGCAAATAATTTTAATACATTTTTATCATAAGCAAAATATTCTAAAAATTGAGATGGAAATTCAACTGTATCCCATAAAACACCATTTACACCACTCACAAATGGTTCTGACATTTTACTTAAAATATGATGTAGTGCATGACCCATCTCGTGAAAAAGTGTTACAACATCACTATGTCTTAATAAAGATGATACATCTTTAGTTGATTTTGGAAAGTTACAAACAATATAAGCTGAAGCTAACTTCTCTTTATTATTTATAACTTTATGAGTATGCCAGTTATTCATCCAAGCTCCACCCCTTTTATCTTCTCTTGCTTCAAGGTCAATATAAAGTCTTGCTATAGTTTTATTAGATTCTTTAACTTCATAAACTTCACATTTTTCATCCCAAGAGTTAGCATCTATTTTATTAAATGAGATATTAAACAACTCTTCTAAAAATTTAAACAAACCATTTACTACACTTGACTTCTCAAAATATGGTCTATAATACTCCTCATTTATACTATATTTAGCCTCTTTTAATTTTTGAGTATAATAAGTTAAATCATAACTCGAAAAATCTTTTATATTATCTAGTTCAAGAGCTAACTCTTTAACTTCATTTAACTCTTTTTCTGCTTTTTCTTTTGAATATTTAGCTATTTTATATAAAAAATCTAATACATCATTTTCTGTTTTAGCCATTTTTGTTTCAAGTGATAATTTAGAATAATTATCAAATCTTAATATATTTGCTTCCTCTTCTCTTAAAGCAAGAATTCTTTCTATAATATCACCATTTTCAGGTGCTCTAGTTGTATATGCTTTATATATCTCTTCTCGTTTAATTCTTGAAGACCCATAAGTCATATATGCTATATATGATGGCATTTGTAGAGTAAACTTATATTTTACTTTTGATTCATCTTCAAATTTAGCTATCTCTAAATCACTTTTAGGTATCTCTTTAACATCTTCAAAGTTATCTATTATCATCTCCCATTCATTTGTAGCATCTAATAAATTTTGAGAAAACTCTTTTCCTAATTCACTTAATTCTAAATTAATCTCTTCAAGTCTATCTTTATCTAATTTTGATAAACCACATCCACCAAGTTTAAAATCTCTAATCTCATTCTCTAAAACTTTTTTTTGTTCTATATTTAAAGAGCTATTATATCTATCTTGTATCTCTTTAAATGAACTATATATATTTTCATTTGAAGACAATTTAGAATTATAACTTGATATCAATGGTAAACATTCACTATATACTTTTTGTGTTGTATCACTATTTTTAACTCCATCTATATGAAATATAGGAGTTAAAAAATCATTTAATTTTTCAGACAACTCTTGATAATGTGTTACAAAATTATTATAGTTTTTATTATCTATATTTAATAATTCATCTATTTGTTTATTATTATCTTGTATCATATTAGATAAAACTTCTTTACTATTTTCTATATCATTTAAATTAAATTCTTCAAACATATATGTCCTTATTTTTTATATCTAAAAATATAACATATTTTGTATAAATTTATGATAATAGTTTTATCATATCTTTCTCTGTTAATAAAGTTATTCCTAATTTTACAGCTTTATCATATTTACTACCAGCATTATCTCCATATATTAGATAATCAATTTTAGCAGATATAGAATTAGTTACTTTAGCTCCAAGACTCTCCAACTCTTTTTTTATAATATTTCGACTCTTACTCATAGACCCTGTTAATACAATAGTTTTATTTTGAAATAAATTATCATTTATAATATTTTCTTCTTTTATGCTAGGTTCTATTAAATTAATCAATTTAATAACTTTATATCTATTTATATTAATAAAAGATACAAAACTATCTGCCATTGTCTCACCCACTCCATCTATTAGTATTAATTCTTCTTTTTTAGCATCTATAAAGTTTAATCCAAATTTCATAGCTATAATATTACTAGCAACTTCCCCTATATGTTCTATACCTAAAGAGTTTATAACTTTATATAACTCTTGGTTTTTACTATTTTGAATAGCTTTTAATAAATTATTAATCTTTTTTTCTTTAAAACCATCTAAAGTTTCTAAATCTTCATATCTCAAAGCATACAAATCCAATATACTTTTCACTTTATTTTCTTCTACAAGTTGTTTAACTATTTTACTTCCTAGTCCTATTATATTTATACACTTTTTACTTGAAAAATGGATTATATTATTTACAACTCTACTTGAACATTCTAAGTTGCAACATCTTATAATAATATCTTCATATACTACTTTAGTTTTACAAACAGGACAAAGAGTAGGTTTTATTATATCTATTTGTGTTCCATCTCTTCTATCTTTAAAGACTTTTATAACTTTAGGTATAATATCTCCACTTTTAATAATAATAACTTTATCTTTTATTTTTAATCCTAATCTATCTATCTCATTAAAATTATGTAAAGTTGATTTTTCTACTGTAGAACCATCAATAAAAATAGGCTCTAATATAGCAACTGGAGTAATAGCTCCTGTTCTACCTACTTGAAGTATTATATCTTTAACTATTGTTACTTTTTCTATAGCAGGAAATTTATATGCACAAGACCATTTAGGATATTTAACAGTAAATCCTAATTGCTTTTGTAATTCTATACTATTTACTTTAATTACCATCCCATCTAAACCTATAGATATATTATCTCTTTTATTTATAAACTCATTATAAATATTCTCTATATCTTTTGTAGTTGAACATAACTTATATATAATTGGTTTAGAAAAACCTAAAGAATATATAAAATTAATCTTATCACTATGTTTTTTATAATTAAGGTTATTTCTTCCTATGCCCCAAACTTGAAAAGATAACTTCCTTTTGGAAGCTATCTTTGGATTTAATTGTCTTAAACTACCAGAAGCTGCATTCCGTGGATTTACAAATAGATACTCATTATCTGTTAATCTCTCTTTATTTAAGAATTCAAAATCATCTTTTTTAATAACAACTTCACCTCTTATCTCTATTAACTCTTTATAGTTTATATTTAAAGGTATTGATTTAATAGTTCTTGCATTTAAAGTTACATCTTCACCTTTTAAACCATCTCCTCTTGTAATAGCTTTTACTAAAATACCATTATCATAAATTAGATTTAAACTAGCTCCATCAAATTTAGGCTCACATAAGTATTCAATATCAGTAATATCTTTTTCAATTCGAGATTGCCAGTTTTTTAACTCTTCTATATTAAAAATATCTTCTTGAGAAAACATAGGTGTTATATGTTCTACTTTACTAAAAGACTCTAAGATTTTATCACCTACTCTTTGAGTAGGTGAGCTTATATCTATTTTGGAAGTATTACTATTTTCAAATTCTAATACTTCCCTATTTAACTTATCATATTCTTCATCAGTTGCAATAGGATTATCTTCTACATAATAGGCATAAGCCCATTTTTTTAATAAATTTATATTTTTTTTATATTTTTCTTCTTCCATTTATACTCTCATTATATATTTTTTGCTATTATACCACATATAATCAAAGGAGTAAAATGACTTATTCAGAAATATTTATACTAGGTTGGAATTTAAATGCAATGATGTTTGTAATTAATTTATTGTTAGCTTTTTTTATAATTAAAAAGAAAAATCCACAAGAATTAGAAAAGGAGAGTAGAACTTTACGAAAGCTGAAAGTTGAATTTGATAACTATTATCCAAATAGAAAATATGAAACAATGTTATCTTATGCTATACCTTTTACTGCTTTTTTAAGAATATCATTTAAACTAGTTGAGATGATATCTTTTTTCTCTAGAAATAAAGATACACATATATATGATTTTATGATTTATAAATATCAATCAGATATTAATAAAATGAAAAAATAAAAATATTATATTATATTCTCTTGACCTAACCTATAAATTGCAAAATCATATTTTATAGGGTCATTAAGGTCAAACTCTTTTAATTTATTAGTTATAATAGTAGCAGATTTTAAATCTGCTGTTTTTCTATCTACTAAACCCAATTTGTGAGAAACTTGAAAAGTATGAGTATCTAAAGGTAATATTAAATCTTTTTTATTAATATCTTTCCATAATCCTATATCTAAATTATCAGAACGAACCATCCATCTTAAAAACATATTATATCTTTTATAAGCAGAATTACCTATTAGTTTAATATTTCCTTTTGAGTCTTTTTTAGGGATAGTTCCAATTAGAAATTTATATCCTTTGCTTTGATAATTATAAACTTGTAAGATATTAGTAATTATAGAATCTATTCCATCCATAACATTATTATTTTTATTATAACCTATTTTAAAAATATCTTCTAAAGTGGATACTTTTTTTAATCTCTTTATCGCTATAAAAAAAGAGATTATATCTTCTCCATTTTGAAAACGATAATAAGAATCTTTTAAACTATCTCTTATTACATTTTCATTTTCATCTAGTATACCAAAATTAAAAGACAATAGAATTTTAACAATCTGCTTAGCATTACCATAAGCAAATAAAGCACATATCAAACTAATATATTCATCATTATATTTTTTTGCAATTAATAATGGGTCTGGTTTATCAAGAGATAGTTCATCTTCACTATCTCTTTTCTTTACCTCATCATCTAATAACTCTTTTAGTTTATCCATTAACCATCGTTATTAATAGATTCTATTAGCTCTTTTAAAACATCTTCAGCTTTATCATTATCTATTTGACAAGTTCCAGCAGCATTATGTCCACCACCATTATATTTTAACATCAATGCACCAATATCAGTATTTGAACTTCTATTTATAATTGATTTTCCTGTTGCAAATACAGTATTTTGTTGTTGAAATCCCCATAAAACATGGATAGATATATTAGTATCAGGGAAAAGAGCATATATAGTAAATCTATTACCTGGATAAATAATCTCCTCTTCTCTTAAATCTAATACAACAAGATTATCATATATTTTTGTACATCTTTGTAATTGGTCGATAAAATCATCTGAATATTTATTAAATAGCTCTACTCTTTCTACCACATCAGGAAGTTTCATAATATCATCAATATCATGGTCTTTACAATAATTAATTAAATCCATCATAAGTTGATAATTTGAAACTGTAAATTCTCTAAATCTACCTAAACCTGTTCTACTATCCATTAAAAAACTTAAAAGTTCCCAACCTTGAGGATTTAAAATATCTCCTACTGTAAATTGTGCTGCATCTGCTTTATCAACGGCTTCCATCATATCTTCAGATATATCTGGCATCTTTTGGGCTCCACCATAATACTCATATACAATTCTAGCTGCACTTGGTGCTTTAGGGTCTATGAAGTAATTATCAGCTTCTCCATTTCTCATAGCTTCACTTTCGTGATGATCAAAAACTATATGTGCTTTTGGAGAGTATGGTAGATTTGTTATAATATCATTCTCTGTTATCTCTATGATACCATCTTGCATATCTTTAGGGTGAACGAACTTTATATCATTAACCATATTAAGGTATTTTAAGATAACTGCACAAACTAAACCATCCATATCACTTCTTGTTACTAATCTATATTTTTTATTTTCCATTTTAATTATTTCCCTTTATTATATTATTATTTATTCTATTCTAAATTTGTATATACATTTTGAACATCTTCATCATCTTCTATTTTTTCAAGTAGTTTAGATAATTCCTCCATCTGCTCATCTGTTATCTCTATAGGTGCATTTGGTATTCTTTGTAATGAACCTTTCTCATATTCAATATTCATCTCATGAAGTTTATTTGAGATATTACCAAAATCTGTATAATCTGCAAATATTGAAATATTATCATCATCTTCTTGTTTAATATCTTCTAAACCGGCATCTATTAGTTCCATCTCTAAATCTTCAATATCTATATCAGGCATTTTCATCTCAAAAACAGACTTTCTATCAAATTGAAACTCTAAAGAACCAGTTGGTACAAGAGTCCCACCAGCTTTTTTAAAAATTGTTTTTAAATTTGCTACAGTTCTTGCTGTATTATCTGTTGCAGTTTCTACAAATATAAGTACACCATTTAACCATTTTCCTTCATAGTTTACTTCATTTAAGTTTGCTGAATCTTTTGCTGTAGCTCTCTTTATAGCTGATTCAATATTATCTTTTGGTAAGTTTTGTGCTTTTGCTGTAGTTATAGCACTTCTTAAACTAGCATTTGTATCTGGGTCAGTACCACCTGACTTTGCAGCCATAGTAATAGCTTTTGCAAGTTTTGGAAATACACGAGACATATTTCCCCATCTTTTCATTTTTGCTGCTTTTCTATACTCAAAAGCTCTACCCATATAATTCTCCTTAATTTAATTTCAATTATATTTTTTATTATTGTAGCATATAATATTTTATATATATATAAAATATTATATGCTACAATCAATCATTAAATATATTTATAATAAAAAGAGTATTAATTATGATAAAAGAATTTACAATATCTAAAGAAGAATTAAAAAAATTATTCAAAAAAAAAGAATTACTAGATACAAATAATGGTTGGTATTATAAAGATACTGAAGTTGAAATAATAGCTTTACATGATAAAGAGCTTAAATATATTCAAGATGTATTTAATGCAAACTATTATAAAATAAGAGAAAAATTAACCTAGAACTATTTTAAATACAGCTCCATTATCTTCATTATATGCTTCTATAGTTGCTTTATGGTCATCTATAATTCTTTTAGCAATACTTAATCCTACTCCCATTCCAGAAGACATTTTTGTACCTTTAAATGGTTCAAATAGATGTTCTTGAATATCATCTTTAAATCCACCACCGTTATCTTTAAATATAACAGTTATTTTATTTTCTTCATTTTTAGAGATTTTAATATCTAATACTCTTTCCTCATAAGGTTTATCTAATTTCATAAGCTCATCCATTGCATTATTTATAATAATAATCCAAACTTGCTCTATTCTTTGAAGTTCAACATTTGTTTTAAATTCAAATTCCTCTTTTTTCATATCTAAGTTAAATACTTTTCCATTTATATAAACAGGTGAAACATGTTTTATTTTATTATATGCTAATGTCGCTGAAGTAACAATAGTATCATAAATATTAGCTTCAACTTTCTCTAATTTCTCTTGTTGAGACATCTCTCGCATAGAACTAACAATATTAGAAATTCTATTTATACCATCATTTATTTTTTTATAAGACCTCATCATATTCTCTTTTATAGGAGAATCTTCTAAATCTTCTAAATCATATTCCATCATCTCAAAATTTGCTTTTATATAAGTTAAAGGGGTATTTATTTCGTGTGTTATCCCTGCTGCTAATTGACCTGTAGCCATAAACTTTGCATTTATTAATCTCTCCTGTTCATAAGCTTCTTTTTGCTCTTCTAATTGATTTTTAAGAAAAACACTACTTAAGCTATTTTTTATTGTTTCTAAAAGGTTTTTCATATCCATAGGTTTTGTTACAAACTTAGTTATCCCAACTTCAATAGCTTTATGTAAAAACTCTTTATCATTATGAGCCGTAGTTATTATTATAGGGATATCTTTATCTATTTTTCTAATCTCTCTTGACATATCTAAACCATTCATTTTAGGCATATTTATATCTGTAATTATGATTTGAATATCAGCTTCTTTCTCTTTAAATTTCTCTAATCCATCTAAACCATTTTCTGCTAAAATAAACTCTTTAAATAATTTACTAAATACAGAAAATACCGTTTGTTTTATGGTATCTTCATCTTCTACATAAAGAGCAGTTATTTTATTAAACATTTTTTAAACCTTTTAGTTATTTAATTTAATAAATTCTATCATTATATGATTTAAGATTTACTTATTTTAATTGATATGAAGCATTTCTATATTATAATAATTCTTATTTTAAAATAAAAGAGAGAATATGATTATAGGAATAGAGGGCAAAATAGAAGTAAAAGAACCAACAAAAATTAATATTAATGTAAATGGATTAATTTATGAAGTTTTTATATCTATAAATTGTAGCTCATCAATAATAAAAGATAATATAAAATTACATACAACACAAATTATAAAAGAGGATAGTAATAATTTATATGGTTTTTTAGATTTAAATGAAAAAAAGATGTTTGATACTGTTATTAAAATTAATGGTGTTGGTCCAAAAGTAGCATTAGCAATATGCAGTACTTTTACACCTGAAGATTTTGTAAATATTATACAAAATAATGATGTAGATATGTTAAAAAAAGTTCCGGGTATCGGTCCAAAAGGGGCTAGTAGAATATTAGTAGAACTAAATGATTTTATAATAGATAATAATGTTCAAATAACTAATAATGAGAATATAAATAAAGCAACTCAAGCATTAGAATCTTTAGGTTTCAAACAAGAGCAGATAAAAAAAGTATTAAAAAATTGTAATTTAACAAATGATATATCTTCTTTAATCAAAGAAGCACTTAAACAATTACAAAAATAAAGGAGAGATTGTGAAATTTATAGTTTTATTTGGAAGTAAAAGTTATGAACACGAGATAAGTATAATTAGTGCTATATCTATGCAAAAAGTTATAAAAGATGAGATTATATATATATTTATAGATAAAAATAGAAAAATGTATCATATTCCAAATAACATAATAAAATCTACTATATTTAGTAGTGGGGAATATCAAAAATGTGATATTGTTAATTTTTGTGAAAATGGTTTTATAAAAA
The DNA here is from genome assembly GCA_034717655.1 of Campylobacterota bacterium. Taxonomy (GTDB): domain Bacteria; phylum Campylobacterota; class Campylobacteria; order Campylobacterales; family Arcobacteraceae; genus JAIOSF01. Next base: position 216 of record JAYELQ010000272.1, on the reverse strand, counting down.
AAAGATTATTTTCAAATCAATTATTAGAGTTTGATGTGGTATTAAATTTAGTTCATGGTGGAGATGGTGAAGATGGTACAATAGCATCATTATTTAAATTTTTCAATATACCATTTATTGGACCTAGAAATTTAGCTTCAGTTGTATCTTCAAATAAATTTTTAACAAAAAGTTACTCAAAAGATAACGATGTTAAAACATTAGAGTGTAAATATT
>JAYELQ010000271.1:0-6178 GCA_034717655.1 Campylobacterota bacterium | reverse complement strand
TTTACAAGAAAAGACAATATTATTTAACATAATAGTATTATACATTTTGAAAGATAAATAATACCTTAATTTTTCCGTTTATATCCCCATAGCTAAAGCAAGGGGCTTTACACTACTTCTTGGTAATATTTTGTGATTGATTAATAATCTCTTTTATTTTTTCATAATCTTCACCAATAACATAATACCCTATAAAAGAGCTATCAAATCCAATAATAGGTTTTATAGAGAAATATTTATTATCTTTACTAATATAACCTTGTTTTATTAAATTATCTAAATCAACAGTTTTAAGTGTTTTAAAAAAATCTCTCTTATAATAACTTTGAGATATAGCATATTTGTCTATAATATGTTCTTTGGTAGGTTTATTTTTTAATAGTTTTTTATCTATTAATGCAAAAAAATATTTATCTTCATTCTCTAAAGCTTTTTGAATACTTTCAAAATCTTGAATAAACTCCAAAGAACCTATATATTTTTCATCTTTAATTATAGGTACTATTGACCTTATAACTAAATTTGCCCAACCAACTTCTATATCCAATACAGGTTGTTGAGTCTCTTTTACATAATTAATAGTTTCTCTAAAACTACTTAGTTCATCTCCATTATGAGTTTTATCCCAAGACCTTAAAAAAGATTTTACATCGTAAGTATGGATATGTATTTTACTTTTTTTATGTTTTGTAAATTTAGAATATTTATTATTTAAGTTATTTAATATTTGATAAGCTTTCTCTTTATCATTATTTATTAAAGCATCTTGTATATTTTGATTATTAGCAATTGATACTGCATTTGTAACACCTAGTTGTAAACTATTATTTATTTTATTCTCTAATTTTATCTCAATTTTATTACCCAAAATTCTTTGAGTATCTTTTTTTATATTCCCCATTATATAAAATGAAATTAATGATGATATAATTAAAATAGTTAAAGATATAAATATAATTATTTTAAGAAATTTTGTTGATATTTTTGTATTTGACATTAAAATTACCTTTTTGTTGATATAAATAGTGATAACAATCTATTTTTTATATTTTCATCTATTCTTTTTATTTTTCCATCTTTAACTAAAACTAATACAAAAGTAGCTGTAAAAAGTTTGTCATTATCTTTTGTTATCTCTTGATATATTTTTAATGATGATTTTTTTATCTCTATTATTTTTGATGAAACTTCTATTAGGTCACCAAACTTTGCACTTTTTAAAAAATCACACTCTATTTTTCTTACTACAAAATGTGCATCATCTATAATAGGGGGGATATTTTGTTTGAAAAAAAACTCACTCCTTGCTCTTTCACAAAAATTTAAATAGTTTGAATGATAAACTATCCCACCTGCATCTGTATCTTCATAATAAACTCTTATTTGCATATTCTAAACCTTTGTTTTAAGCTATCTTATTTTATCATCTTCTTAAATTATACAATTTCTATCTTTAACATCACTTTTTTATAGATAGAACTAAAAAATAAGCCAAACTATTAGTTACTAAAACATTATTTCCTAAGTTAAAATAAGCTTTAATTAGATATATTACCAATGTAAATATATATCAAATTCTTAGGAGATAAGTAAATGAATCAAACAGTACACAATAAGTTAGTAAGTTTTATATGGTCAATAGCAGATGATTGTTTAAGAGATGTTTATGTAAGAGGTAAATATAGAGATGTGATTTTACCAATGGTAGTACTAAGAAGATTAGATGCATTACTAGAGCCTACAAAAGAGGAAGTACTTGAAGAGCTTAGATTTCAAAAAGAAGATTTAGGTGTAACTGATATAGAATATATGGATATGGGATTAATTGATGTAAGTGGATATGTATTTTACAATACAAGTAAATGGACACTTCAGAAACTATACGACACAGCAACAAATTCATCTCAAATACTAGAAGCAAACTTCACAGAGTATCTAAATGGATTTAGTAAAAATGTACAAGAGATTATAGAAAAATTTGAGCTTAAATCTAAAATAAATCATATGTTTAAAAAAGATGTACTACTTAGTGTATTAGAGAAATTTACCTCTTCATATATTAACCTTACAGACAAAGAAGCTATAAACCCTGATGGCAAGAAACTTCCACCTCTTACAAATCTTGGTATGGGTTATGTTTTTGAAGAGCTTATAAGAAAGTTCAATGAAGATAACAACGAAGAAGCAGGAGAGCATTTCACCCCTAGGGAAGTGATAGACCTAATGACACATATCATTTTTGACCCTATCAAAGATAATATTCCCTCAGTTATGACTATCTATGACCCAGCTTGTGGAAGTGGTGGTATGCTAACTGAATCTCAAAATTTCATCAAAGATGAAGAGGGAGATATAAAAGCAACTGGTGATGTATATCTTTATGGAAAAGAGATAAATGATGAAACTTATGCCATTTGTAAATCTGATATGATGATAAAAGGGAATAACCCAGAAAATATAAAAAATGGTTCAACTTTAGAAAAAGATGATTTTATAAAAGATAAGTTTGATTTTATGCTATCAAATCCACCTTATGGAAAATCGTGGGCAAGTGATGCTAAATATATCAAAGATGGTAAAGTTATAACAGACCCTAGATTTAAAGTAATGCTCAAAGATTATTGGGGAGTAGAAGCAGAAGCAGATGCTACTCCACGAAGTAGTGATGGACAACTTCTATTTTTGATGGATATGGTAAACAAAATGAAACCAACATCTTCAAGTGCAATAGGTAGCCGTATAGCTTCAGTTCATAATGGTAGTTCACTTTTTACAGGTGATGCAGGTGGTGGAGAGAGCAATATAAGAAGATATTTAATAGAGAATGATTTATTAGATTGTATTATTCAGCTACCAAATAACCTTTTTTATAATACAGGTATCACTACTTATATATGGCTACTATCAAATAATAAATCTGAGCATAGAAAAGGAAAAGTACAATTAATAGATGCAAATGATTTATATAGTAAACTAAGAAAAAATCTTGGTGATAAAAACTGTGAATTTAAACCTCAACATATATCAAAGATTATGGAAGTATATACTAAGTTTATAGAGTGTGATGAAGAGGTAGATGGTAAAAAAATATCTTCTAAACTATTTGATAATAGTGATTTTGGATACTACAAAGTAAATATTGAACGACCAAAGAGATTAAAAGCACAATTTAGAGATGAACTAATAGAAACACTTAAATTTGATAAAACTTTAGAAGAGCCGATGAGATGGTGTCTTGATGAATATAAAGATGAGTGTTATGAAGATATAACGAAATATAAAAAAGAGATAGAAGAGTACCTTGATAAAGAAGATATTACTTTAAATACTAAAAATAAAAAAGCTCTTACATCCAAAGCTTTATGGACTAAACATAAAAAACTTGAAGATACTGCAAATATATTAAAAGATGCAATGGGTGACTTTGAATACAATGATTTTAATATCTTTAAAAAAGAGGTTGATGGTGTATTAAAAGAACAAAAAATCAAATTAACTAGTAGTGAAAAAAACACTATCTTAAATGCTATATCTTGCTATGATGAAAATGCCGAAAAAGTTATAAAAAAAGTTCACAAGATAAATGATGATAAATTAGAGAAATTATTGGAGCATTTAGGTTGTGAAGAGAATGAACTTGAATATTATGGTTACTATAATACAGATAAAGCAAACGAGTATATAGAATATGAATCAAATACAGATTTAAGAGATAGTGAAAACATACCTTTAAAAGATGAGATACAAAACTATTTCTTAAAAGAAGTGAAACCACATGTAGAAGAGGTTTGGATAAATCTTGATAGTACAAAGATAGGATATGAGATAAGTTTTAACAAATACTTCTATACTCATAAACCACTTAGAACCCTTGATGAAGTAGCCAAAGATATACTTGAACTCGAAGAAGCTTCAGAGGGTCTTATAAAAGAGATTTTAGGAGTATAAGGTGGAGATAATTACACAGGAGTATAAACAATTTTTAGTTGATGTAAAATCTAAAATTAAATCGGCTCAACTAAAAGCTCATATTAAAGTCAATGAAGAGATGCTTAGACTTTATTGGGATATTGCTAAAATGATTGTTGATAAACAAAATAATTCATCGAGGGGTGATAAAGTTTTAGAAACTATTAGTAAAGATTTAAAAAAAGCATTTCCAGATTTAAAAGGTTTTTCAACTAGGAATATTAAATATATGAAACAATGGTATCTATTTTATATAAATGGGCAACAGCTTGTTGCCCAAATATTTCAAATACCTTGGGGGCATAATATTCATATTATTTCAAAAGTAAAAACTATAGACGAAGCACTCTTTTATCTTAATCTAACTATTCAAAATAACTACTCAAGAGCAACCTTAGTAAAAGAGATAGAAAAAAACTTATATAGTAGAAGTTCTAAAGCTATAAATAACTTTCAAAATCAACTTCCAAAATTACAATCCCAACTTGCAACAGAGATTACAAAAGACCCTTATAATTTTGATTTTCTAAACTTAAGACAAAGGCATGATGAAAGAGAACTTGAAGATGCTCTAATGGAAAATATGACAAAATTTTTATTAGAACTAGGTCAAGGTTTTTCATTTTTAGGAAGACAATATAAAATAGTAGTTGATAATAATGATTTTAAAATTGATTTACTTTTTTATCATGTGAAACTACACTGTTATGTTGTTGTAGAACTTAAAGTAACTGACTTTAAGCCAGAGTATGCAGGAAAACTTAATTTTTATATTTCGGCTATTGATACTCAAATCAAATCAGATGAAGATAAACCAACAGTTGGGATACTAATATGTAAAAGTAAAAGTGATACCGTAGTAGAATATGCACTTAAAAATCTAAATACACCAATAGGTGTAAGCAAATATCAACTTACAGAGATACTTCCAAAAGAGTATAAAACATCACTTCCAACTATAGAAGAGATAGAAGCAGAATTTAAAGGCTTTGAAAATGAATAAGTTAGAAAAATATACATCTTATAAAAATAGTGGTGTTGAGTGGTTGAGGGAGATACCTGAGCTTTGGGAGGTTGAAAAACTATTTGGTTTATGTAATTTCATTAGAGGAAATTCAAGTTTTAGTAAAGACGAATTATTAAATAATGGGAAATATATTGCCTTGCAATATGGAAAAACTTATAAAGTTGATGAAGTTAATGAAAAATATAAATTTTATGTAAATGATGAATTTTATAAAAGTTCACAAATTGTAAATTTTGGAGATACTATTTTTATTTCAACATCTGAAACAATTGAAGATCTGGGTCATTCAGCATATTATAAAAGGAGTGATTTAGGGTTATTAGGAGGTGAACAAATATTATTAAACTCAAAAGTAGATATAATAGATAGTAAATATTTATATTTTTCTTCAAAAGTATTTTCAAAAGAACTACAAAGGTTTGCTACAGGAATTAAAGTTTTTAGATTTAATATTAATGACCTTAAAACAATATATATACCTTTACCACCAAAAGAAGAACAAACAAAAATAGCCTCATATCTTGATGAAAAAACATCACAAATAGATAAAGCCATAGAGTTGCAACAAAACTATATAGCAAAACTTAAAGAGTACAAAGCATCGCTTATAGATAGTGTAGTTACTGGGAAAGTAAAAGTATGTTGATATATCAAGATTTTATCATAGAGAAACTATCACATTTAAAACCAAAACTTATTACTATCTTTGGAAGTTATGCTAAAAACAGTTATCATAGTAGAAGTGATATAGATATAGCTTTTTATAGTGAAATAAAGATAGATAACTATCAAAGATGGCTTTTGGCTCAAAATATAGCGATGGGGCTTAATATAGATGTAGATTTAGTAGATATAGAAAGTGCAAATGATGTTTTAAAATTTGAAATAGCTTCAACTGGTAAAGTTATTTTAAATAAAAATATGGATAGCTTTTTGGATAGATGTTATACAAGTTATTTTGTACTAAATGAAGATAGAAAGGAGATTTTAGAGTATTATGATAGATGATGTTATTATAAATAAACTAGAAACAATAAAAAGATGTATAGGTAGAATTAATGAAGAGTATTTTGGATTTGAAGATGAATTTTATGAAAATTACACTAAACAAGATTCAATTATTTTAAATCTTGAAAGACTCTCTCAAGCTACTATAGATATATCAACTCATATAGTAAGAGT
>JAYELQ010000270.1:0-6183 GCA_034717655.1 Campylobacterota bacterium | reverse complement strand
TTCTAAATAGTTATCAATAGCATCACTAAAGTTATTTTTATAAAACTTTTCTAATGCAATCTTATCTAACTTTTCATTTTGCTTTAATTTATAATCAGGAATACCATCATCACCACATAATATAGGTCCAAATAAGTTTGAGAATATCATTACATTATTATCTATATAATTTTGTTCTATTTTATTTAATTGATTATATTCTAAATAATCAAATGCAACTCCATTATATCTTTGTATAACTTTTTTTGTATCTTTTTCTAATAAATTACCTTTATAATAATCTATAACATCTTGCTTTTTAGTTCCAAATAGTTTTGATAGTTCACTATTTGAAGCTTTATCTATAAAATCTTGATATTGTTTTATAGCTTCTAATCTATATTTATAAAGTTCAAGAAAAATAAAACTATCTTTTGTTATTTTCTTTTGAACTCCACCTTTATATTTTGTTTCACTTGGTGAAAATAGTATTTTCATTTGTTAACCTTTTTATAGTTAATTATTTAATATATATTGTTATTGTAAAAATTTGGGTGTGTGGGGGATAAGTTAAAAGTAGTAGTTTAAATATATATATTATAATTTATAATATATATATTTAGTTTGAAAAATAGTTTAGACTATTTTTTCTTTTTGTTGCTTTTTTTCTTTTCAGATTTTTTAACAGCTTTCTTTTTTGCTTTTTTCTTTGCTACAGTTTTTTTAGCTGCTACTTTTTTAGCTACTTTCTTTTTAGTTGCTTTTTTCTTTGTTGCCGATTTTTTAGCTGCTTTCTTTTTTGCTAACTTCTTTTCAGCTTTTTTAGCTGCCGCTTTTTTCTTTAATTCTTTTGCCATAATGGACTCCTTTTTTATTGTTATTTGATGTTATTACCAACTATTAGTAATAAATTATAGAGATTATATACTATTTATTTTTAAATGTCAAGTAAAATTAAAAAATTATGATATAATTATGCTAAATTTTTAATAATAAGGTAGAATATGACATTTATAGAGTTTAAAAAACAGCTACTTGATGCTGAGATAAGTTTGCCAAAATTTAGTAAGCTTATTAAGGTAAGTGAGAAAAATATACAATCTTATAAGAAAAAAGGTGAAGTTCCAAATACAATAGCTGTTATTGTAAGTTGTTTTGTGGAGATGCATAAGAATAGTTTAGATTATAGAGCTTTAGTAGATAGTTTAAAATTAGAAGCAAAAACTAAAAAAGGTGCAGGATTTCAGAAAAAAGTATTAGATAAAGATAAGACAATACCTAATACTAAAGAGTAATAGAATAACCTATAAGATAGGTTATCTATTTTTTATACTATTTTTTATAAAGTCAAATATTATAGGATTTGGTGTTTGTAAACTACTTGTAAACTCTGGATGAAATTGAACACCTACAAACCAAGGGTGCTCTTTTATCTCAACAACTTCAATTAAACCATTTGATTCACCTGTTATAAACATACCATTTTCTTCTAATTTTTCTTTATATTCAGGATTAGCTTCATATCTGTGTCTATGTCTTTCATAAGATATATTACTTCCATAAGCTTTTTCAAGATTACTACCTTTTTTAGCTACAAATGGATATTCACCTAATCTTAATGTTCCACCCATTGGAGATTTATGTGTTCTTATTTGTTTATCTCCACTATTATCTAAAAATTGTTCTATTAGATAAATAGCTGGTTCTTTTGTATCTTTATCAAACTCCACACTATTAGCATCTTTTATCCCAACTACATTTTGAAGATATTCTAATATAGCTAATTGCATACCTAAACAAATTCCTAAATAAGGTATTTTATTCTCTCTTGCATATTTTATAGCTTCAAGTTTACCTTGTACACCTCGTTCACCAAAACCACCAGCTACTAAAACACAATCAGAATCAGCTATGATTTTTTTAGCATCATAATCTTCTATTTTTTCACTATCACACCAATTGATAGTTATTTTAGTATTAAGATGAGCTCCAGAATGTGTAAGAGCTTCTGTAAGAGATTTATAAGCCTCTTTTAACTCAAGATATTTACCTACAAATGCTACATTTATCTCATCTGTTGGGTCAATTATTTGTTTTACTAGTTTATCCCACTCTACCATATCTGGTTCAAGTTCATCTATTTGAAAATGTTTTGCAATTGGAGCTAAAATCCCCTCTTTTAAGAAATTCATAGGAACTTTATATATACTTTTAGCATCACTAGCTTCTATAATAGCATCTTCATCTACATCACAACTATATGCTAATTTTCTTTTTAAATCTTTTGGTAGTTTTTGCTCTGTTCTACATACTAACATATGTGGCATAATACCAATTCTTCTTAACTCTTGTACTGAGTGTTGTGTTGGTTTTGTTTTAAGTTCACCAGCTGCTGATATATATGGTACTAAAGTAACATGAATATTCATAGTAGTTGTTTTTTGATTTTCGTGTTTTATCTCACGAACAGCTTCCATAAAAGGTAACCCCTCTATATCACCTACTGTACCACCTAACTCCACTATAAGAAAATCGTGACCTTTTCCAGCTTTGTAAACTCTATCTTTTATCTCATTTACAATATGTGGAATAACTTGAATTGTTTGACCAAGGTATCCACCCTCTCTCTCTCTTTTTATAACACTACTATAGATTTGACCAGTTGTAAAGTTATTCATTTTACCTAGTGTTTTATCTATAAATCTTTCATAGTGTCCAAGGTCAAGGTCAGTTTCTGCACCATCTGCTGTAACAAAAACTTCACCGTGTTCTAATGGACTCATAGTACCTGGGTCAACATTTAGATATGGGTCAATTTTAAGCATACTTACATTAAAACCACTTTGTTTAAGGAGTGCTGCAATACTAGCACTAGTGATACCTTTTCCTAGGCTACTTAAAACCCCACCTGTTACAAATATATATTTTGTCATCTTTTAATTGCCCTCCGTAGTGCTGTTTTTTATTACTCTTTTTTTTTAAAATAAATTTGATTATATCTAAAAATTATTAAGAATATGATTAATATTCCTATTTTTTCATTATCATAAACATAACAAATAAAAAGAATAATGTAATAGCAATAGAAAATATAACAGGTATAGATTTCATAATAACAAATGTAACTATTAAAATAGCTAATATAGTTGGTATCTCATTAAATGCTCTAAAAAACTTACCACTCTTTGTACAACTATCATCTGATAGTTTTTTTCTTATAAACTCTAAACTAATAGAATATATTATAAGTAATATAACTAATGTTAGTTTTGCATGAAACCAAGGCATCTCAAATAGAGTTGGATTTAGATATATAAGAGCAATACCACTTAATATAGTTGCCCACATAGCAGGCATACCTATATATTTATATAGTTTAAACTCTTGCACTTTTACTATCTCTACAAACTCTTTTTTATCTTTATTCTCTTGATGATAAACATATAATCTAGGTAGATAAAACAACATTGCCATCCAAGATAGCACACTAATAATATGAAAAGCCAAAATAGGCGAATAATAATCTTCCATTTTTTAATCCTTAACTAATAAAAATATTGCTATATTAACATAAATAATATAAAATTAGGAATAATATGTCAAATAAAAAAAATGTATTAATAACAGGTTCTAGTAGTGGTATAGGAAAATCGATATCTTTATTGTTAGAAAATAATCATTTTAATATTATCACTTTAAATTCACGACTTGAAAATATAAAAGATGTAGAGAAAGAGATAAAAGAGATATTAAAAATAAAAGATATAGATATTTTAATCAATTGTGCAGGGGTTGGGATATTTCAACCACACGAAGAGATATCTATATCTAAAATAAAAGAGTTAATAGATGTAAACTTAACTGCTCCTATTATACTTTCAAATTTAGTTTTAAGAAGCTTAAAAAAAACTCAAGGTCATATTATAAATATTACATCTATAGAGGTTACAAAACATTCTAAATTTTCAGCTCTTTATACAGCTACAAAATCAGGTCTTAGAGATTTTGGATTGTGTTTATTTGAAGAGGTTAGAAAAAGTGGAGTAAGGGTAACTTCTATAAATCCAGATATGACTAAAACTAACTTTTTTGATGATTTACAGTTTGAGCCATCAGCTCAAGAAGATAGTTATTTAACTCCACAAGATATAGCAAAATCAGTTTTAGATATAATTAATTTTAATGGTGTAGTAACAGATATTACTTTAAGAGCTCAAAAGTTTGGGATATCAAAGAAAAAATAGTTAAATTATAATTTTATATGATTTTGTTCTATCTCATTATATAATAATTCATCTTTTGTATTAAAATTTACTATATCAATTTTATAATCAAAATCAATTCTTATTAAAAGAGCTAAAAGTGATGATTTCTTTTTTCTAAATTCTTCTCTTGATATATTAGTATCAATAGCTAAATCTATATCACCACCTTTTTTATTATCATCTGTTCTACTTCCAAATAGATAAATATTAACATCTCCAAAACTTTTTTTTATATTATCTTGTAGTATATCTATAACTCTTTTTGATAGTCTCATTATATATACTTTTTAAAGAAATTTAATGAGTTTAGATAATAGTTTTCTAACTTTTCAAAACTATCTACACAATATTTTAAATCATCTAAAGCTTCTTGTAACTCTTCAGGATAATCGTGTTCAAGTTCATTTCTTACTTCCCTTAATTCTATCCAATTTTCTAAGCTATCTATAATATTCTCTTTTTCAATATTTGATAACACTTCACTCATTTTAGTATTATTTATACCAGCAATTTCTAAAAGAGGTGAAAATATTTTTGCCCCTAAAAAGTCTTGAATTGATGCAAATCTTTTAAGATAAGCATCTAAGATAGCCCTTTTTTCAGGCTTTAAAGTGTTAAAAATAAATTGGTCATAAATATTACTCTCTTTTAATAAATCATCTATTAAAACTTTATACTCTTTTATTGCTATATAATGCTTTTCTAATTTATCAAATCTTTTTTTTAGTATTTGTTTTTTATTCATTGTTTTATTCTTCTTGATTTATAAATATAACATCAAAGATATCTCATTACATATAGGAAAATGTTTACACTTTATACAATCAGCCCATATTTTAGTTTCAGGTATAGATGATTTTTCTATAATTTGGAAATTAAAATGTGTAAATAATTGCTCTTTATATGTTAAAACCAATAGTTTTTTTATCTTAAGACTTTTTGCTTCATCTATACAATGTTCTATTAGTTTTTTTGCAATACTATTTCCTCTATACTCTTTTTTAACTATAAGACTTCTTATCTCTGCTAATGATACTGTATGTATATGTAAAGCTACAAAACCAATGATTTTATTTTTATTATTTTTTATACAAATATAAGAACGGATAGTGTTTGCCATCTCATTTTTATCTCTTTCTAATATATTACCATTTTCAACTTCTTGAAATACTAACTCTTCCATCTCTTGGATATCTAGCATATTTGGTTTATATAGATTAAACTGTTCCAATTTTAATCTCCAAATAGATAATTTGATATTTTATTTTCTAATTTATCAAGACCTTTATTTTTTAAGTTAGATATAAAAATACCATTAGGGTATCTGTTTTTTAATTTTTGTAAATCAGTTTGTTTTAACTTATCAATCTTTGTAAAAGCATTTATAATGATTTGGTCACCTCTTTTAATATGTTGTAAAAAATCTGTAACACTTAAATCTATATCAAGATTTGGGTGTCTTGAATCAATAAGGTGTATAAATATTTGTAGAGAGGCTCTTTTTTCCAAAAAATCAGTTAGGTTTTTATGCCAATTTTCTTTTAGTGATTTTGATACTTTTGCATATCCAAAACCGGGTAAATCTACAAATCTACAGTAAAAGTTCTCTTTCTCTTCATTTTCATAGTTTTTAAAAGTTATATCAAAATAGTTTATAAGTTGAGTTTTTCCCGGGGTAGAAGATGATTTTGCTAAACTTTTTCTTTTTGTTAGAGAGTTTAGTAGTGAGCTTTTACCTACATTACTTCTACCTAAAAAAGCTATCTCTGCTTTATTTGGTGGGGGTGAATCTTTTATACTTTGTGCTGATGTTAGAAAACTAGCATCAACTAATTTAAGTTTTTTCATATTTTTCCTTTTATTTATTTAAGTCACTTAGTTTTAATCTAAATTTGATTGGTTTATCTTTATCTCCATCAATTTTTGTGTGACCTGTTAT
>JAYELQ010000269.1:0-6186 GCA_034717655.1 Campylobacterota bacterium | reverse complement strand
GTTTAATATATTTTTATTAAATAGTGTGTCGGATAAATCATTTTTAATTAAATTAAGAAAGGAGCGATGCAATTTATAGATATTTTACTATACTTTTATAGTATTCTATAGGTTTAAGTCATCGGAGAAAAATATATGGAAGAGATAATAAAGTCAATAGAAAAATCAACATTAGAGATAAAAAGAATAATAGAAAAAGGTGATAGTAGTAAAAGTGAAGAACAAAACTCTACAGGAGATACTCAATTAAAATTAGATATCAAAAGTGATGTTGTAATAGAGAATAATTTTAAACTTTTAAATAGTGTGAAACAAATAGTAAGTGAAGAGCAAGAACATATAATAGATATTAATAAAGATGGTGAATATTTAATAGCTTACGACCCTTTAGATGGAAGTAGCTTAGTAGATGTAAATTTAGCAGTTGGTTCTATATATGCTATATATAAAAATAGTTTTACAGCTTCTAATATACTAGCTTCTATTTATGTTGTATTTGGTTCAAAAGTTGAAATGGTTGTATCTTATAATGATAGTGTAAAATTATATATGTTAAATGGTGAAAAATTTAATTATATTAGAGATGTTAAAATGGATGAGAAAGGTAGTTTAGCATCTCCTGGTTCTACTCAAAAGTGTTGGTATCCACACCATAGAGATATGGTTAATTTTATGTTTGATGAAGGATACAAACTTAATTATAGTGGAGGTATGGTACCTGATTTACATCATATTTTATTAAAAGGTGGAGGATTATTTTCTTATCCAGGGGCTACAGATAAACCAAAAGGAAAATTAAGACAACTGTTTGAAGTTTTTCCATTTGCACATATTTTTGAAACAGCAGGTGGTGGAGCAATAGATGGTAAAGATAGACTTTTAGATGTAGAGTCAAGTGATAATATTCACGATACATCTCCTTGTTTTTTTGGTAGTAATTATGAGATTAAAATTGTAAAAAAGTATCATAATATATAATAATGGAAAAAGATAAATGGGAAATAGCCCTAGATAACCAAAAGATAGTTGTAGAACAATGTCAAGAATCAAAAAATATTGATTCTTGTATGAGATGTACAGAAGTTTTAAAATGTGAAGTGAGAAAAATTTATGTTAATTCTGTATATCAAAGTATGAATAAAGGTGCAGGTGGTGGATTTGAATTCTAAAGTAGTTATTCTTTATCAATAACTACTACTGCTATAGCAAAACCACCATCGTGTGTTATAGAAACAGAGATTTTTTTAATTTTAAATTTTTTTTTAATTTTTTTACTATATTTTATTTTAGGAGCATTATTTTTATTTTTTGAAATAATAATATCTTTAAAAGAACACTTTTTTCCAATACCTGTACCAATTGCTTTACTTGCTGCTTCTTTTACTGCCCAAAATCCAGCAGCTGTAGAATCTGATTTTATAAGTAGTATTTCATCTTTATTTAAAAACTTTTTTAAAAATTTATCTTTAAATTTTTCTCTCATACTTTTGATACGAGAAATTACAACAATATCTATACCTATCATAGTTTTTCTAAATATCTTTCTAGTATAATTTTAGCAGCTATACTATCTAGTCTTCCATCTCTTTTATGTTTTATTTCACCTTTTGTTAACTCTTTTGCTTCAACTGAACTCATATTCTCATTTTCTAATATAATCTCACCTTTAAAATTAAGGAGTTTTATAAAATGGTCAATTCTTCTCATCATCTCTTCGCTAGCTTTAGGATAACCTACTATTAAAGTATCTATCTCCCAATACTCTAAAAACTTATCAACATCAGAACTAGCTTGATTTCTATTTTTTCTAATTATTGCCTCTTTTGGATTAACAACATCTGACATCATAGAAACAGCACAACCTATTCTTTTAAGACCAACATCTATAGAAGCATATTTTTTCATAATTAATCAAGTAACTCAGAAGCTAAATCAAATTTATTAGCTGTCATAATATGTATTTTTGGATGAATTTTCTTTAAAGATAAAAATAGTTCAATGCTTAATCTCATACCAACTTTTTTCTCCTCTTCAATACTTATCTTACTAGCAATAGTTAATTTATCTAACCAGTTTTGAGGCACATAAATACCAGGGACATGAGAGTGTAGAAATTGCGCAGTTCTAAGCCTAGTAATAGGAAACATACCTATAATTAATTGAGATTTATTTCTATCATCTATAAAATTATTTTGTACATTATTAAAATACTCTATAAGTTTTTTTGCATTTTCAATATCATATATAGGTTGTGTTATAATACCTTTTGTTCCATTTTGTACTTTTTTAAACATCTTTTTCTCTAAACTTTTCATATTTTTTGCAAAAGAGTTTATTACAGAAAATGGATAAATAGTTTTAGGGGCTATTTTAAAAGGTTTTCCAGCATAGTCCATACCATTATTAAAAGAGTATATTATCTCTAATAGAAGATTTGAATTTGATTCAAATACACCTTTTGTATGAGGTTGGTCGCTCATAGAAGCTGGGTCTCCTGTAAGAGCTAAAATAGCTCTTATATCAAAATCATTTACACCTAATAGGTCTGATTGAAGAGATATTTTATTTCTATCCCTCATACTCATTGTAGCAATCACAGGTTTTTGACATTTATTTTGTATTTTAATAGCCGCAAAAAGAGAATTATATTTCAGCTTTGCTAATGGATTATCAGTTGTACTAAATCCATCTACTTTTTTACTTAAATTGTTGTTTTCTATATCATCTAATATATTCATTATACTAGATGAATGAGAAGGTGTTGTTTCTAATGTAATATATTTATCCGTTTGTAATTTTGTAAGAAGTGTTTCAAACATATATTATTAACCTTTTATTTTTGTTTTATTGTATCATATTTCAGCAAAAGTAATAATTAAATTTGTTAAAATAACTATTATGAATATATTGGATGAATTAACTGAAAAACTGGAAATAATGTCAAATGACTTTATGCTATTAATAGAAGCAAATAAAAAGTTGCAAGAGGAACTTGATAAAATTAAAAATGAAAACGATATTATTGAAAAAAGTGTTCAAGACACATCTTTAATGATAACTAACATGCTTGAAAAGGATGGTATGATATGATGAAAGATATAACATTTCATATAAATAATGTTGCATATACTGTCAACATTGGTGAAGACCCAGGTCGTAAACTAGAACAAGGTGTCAGAAAATTTCTTGATTTAGATAGAAATTTACATATAGAGGATTTAATATCTGCTTATTTAAAAAAGACAAATGAATTACTTGAGTTTGAAGAAAAACTTAAAATAATTGTAGATAATAATATACCAACATTAGATAAAAGTAAAAATAAGATATAATTCCACACAAAATATAAAAAGGAAAAAAAATGATAAATACAAAAGAAGAATTTAAAGCAAAAGTTAATGATATAAAATCTCAATCTTGGTATAAAAATCCAATTGGTTTTGGAATAGCAAGAATAGATAGAGGACAGTTAAATAGTGATAAAATACTACAAACTACTTATCCTATAGTAAATTGGAATGAAAATTTTGGTAGTGCTGCTATATTTATGGATGCTTTTAAAAATTCTGGAATAGAGATAGACACAACTAAAAGTGAATTAGTTTTAGATATTAGTGATAGTTTTATAACTAATTGTATTGAGAGTTTTAATCCTTATATGAATGAAGCTAAAGGTGATGATCATAAAAATGTACAATTAATATCATCTTTATCTACTTTACCAATAGACTCAGGAATAAGTGCAGATAACTTTAAAGTTGTATTTATATTTGAAGATGCAAATCCACAAACAGTAGAAACAGCTTATTTAAAACTTTATGCTCTTTCTAGTGGAAAAGCTGAACTTAGAAAAATTAATTTAAATGGAGCATTTGGACTATTACATAATGTTGCTTGGGTAGGGAACACACCTATAGAATTAGATTGGTTAAGGGTAAATGAGTTAAATTTAAAGATAAGTGGAAAATATCCAAATATTGATATGGTAGATAAATTTCCAAGATTTTTAAGTCATATTATACCTGCTGATAATACTAGAATACTTGATACATCAAAAGTTAGATTTGGAGCTCAATTAGCAGCTGGAACTACGGTTATGCCTGGTGCTTCTTATATTAATTTTAATGCAGGTACTTTAGGACCTGTTATGGTTGAAGGTAGAATATCATCTTCTGCAATAGTTGGAAGTGGTTCTGATGTTGGTGGGGGAGCTTCTATTCTTGGAGTGTTAAGTGGAACAGATGGGAATCCTATTAGTATAGGGGAAAATACACTTTTAGGAGCTAATTCAACTACTGGTATCCCATTAGGAGATGGTTGTATAGTTGATGGTGGATTATCTATATTTGCAGGTACAAAAATATCTATATCAGATGAAGAAATATTAAAAATATCTGAAGTAAATCCAAATATAACACTTGATAATGTTGTAAGAGCAGATAAATTACAAGGATTAAATGGTATTCACTTTAGGCAAGATTCTCAAACAGGTATATATATTGCTATGAGAAGCACAAGAGAAGTAAAACTAAATGCAGAGTTACACTAAAACTCTTTTTTTATATCAACCAAATAATGGGTATTGCTATAATAGCGATACCCATTTTTTATATAACTTTATAATTCAAAATTTATTAAAGTTTAAAAATATTAAAGGTGAATTATTAGATATTGGTAGTGGTAGTGGTGTATTGGGTTTAATGATAGCTAGAGATTTTGAAAAGCTAAATTTAAATCAATCTGAGATACAACCTATTTTTCAGTTTTTATCACAAAAAAATAGTGAGGTAAATAAGATTAATAATAATTTATATAAAGGTAATTTTTTAGAATATAACTTTGATAAAGAGTTTGAATATATAGTATCAAATCCACCTTTTTATAATAGTGATGTGATAAAAAGTGAAAAAGAAAATATAAAAATAGCCCGTTATAATGATGATTTGCCATTAAATAGTTTTATATCAAAAATATCTAAACTATTAAAATCAAATGGAAAACTATTTTTTTGTTATGATGTTAAACAACTAAATAAAATAGTTATATCTTTAGATAAATATAAATTAAATATTGAATCTATTCAATTTTTACATCCAAAAGAGGAAAAAGAAGCATCTTTAGTTATGGTTTATGCAAGAAAAAATTCAAAATCAAAGTTAAAGATTATGAACCCTTTAATTATGTTTGATAATAGTAATAATTTCAAAGAACAGATAAATATTATATATAATACTTGTTCAACACATAGTATAAAATGTGATATTGATACTAATAATATAGGGGAGCTTATATGATATCTCAAGCTAGTTTTAGTTATAAATTTGATGAAACAAAATGTGAAACTTGTGGAGGAAAATGTTGTATAGGTGAGTCTGGATATATCTGGATAACACCACAAGAGATATTAAAATTATCTCAAAATTTAAAAATAACACAACAAGAGTTAATAGATAAGTATCTTATAAAATATGATTATAAATATTCTATTAAAGAGAAGATTATATCTGATAATAACTTTGCATGTATATTTTTTGATACTATTAAGATGCAGTGTAGTGTATATGATGCTAGACCAAAACAGTGTAGAACTTTCCCTTTTTGGGAATATTTTAGAAATAATATAGAGGAGTTAAAAGAAGAATGCCCAGCTATAGTAAATTGATAATATTAGGGGTTGTAACCGTAGGTATTGTAGGTTGCTTTAATGAGTATAGTGTTACAAAAAATCAAAAATATATAGATAGACAAACAGATTTATACTCTTTAGTAGCCATAGATAGTGAGTATCAAAATGATTATAATAATAGTTTAAAGTATTATAAAAAATTATATTCTATAACTTATGATGAGGTGTATTTATTAAAAATATTAACATATAGTTATAAATCTAAAAATTATAATTATATGTATGAGATGGCAAAAGCAGCTATTAATGAATTTCCTAAAAAAGAGGAGTTTTATAAAAGACATTCTATTATAGCTCTTGTTTCATTAGGAAGATTAGATGAGGCTTTGGTTTTAGGTGATGAGCTTTTATCAAATAATAAATCTAATAAAAATTATGAGATAGTTGCTAATATATATTATGCTATAGGTAATTATAATAAATCAGCTGAATATTATAAAAAAGTATATGAAAAAACTAAAGATGGAAGGGTACTTTTAAAATTAGTAGAGATATTGTAT
>JAYELQ010000268.1:0-6192 GCA_034717655.1 Campylobacterota bacterium | reverse complement strand
GATTTTTATTTTGGATATAGATTGGAGTTAAAATAGTGGATATATATAATGATATTATAAAACAATTAGTTTTATGGCAATATGAAATAAATAAATTTATTTCTACTAGTATAAGAGAAATAGATGATACAAATACTATAACAGCTTCACTTATAGTTATAGCTATAGCATTTTTATATGGAGTGGTTCATGCAGCAGGTCCAGGTCATGGTAAAGCTTTAGTAAGTTTTTACTTTATAAATAATAAAGAAGAAAACTATAAAAAAGCTTTTAAAATAGGATATATGATATCTGCAATTCATGCAACTTCTGCATTAGCAGTGACCTTTGGTATATATTTTATCTTACAAAAAATGTTTCGTCAGAATTTTGATGATATAACAAATATATCAATGTTAATATCAAGTGTTCTTATTTTGCTAATAGGTATTTATCTGCTTTATAAAGCTATAAAAGATAAAAATGATAAAGAGATAGCATTTGAGAATAAAGAAAATAAATCACAATTTGCAGTTGCTCTTAGTGCAGGTATTATCCCGTGTCCTGGTGTTATGACTATAGTATTATTTTGTATTATGTTAAAACATTTTACCTTAGCAATTTTAGCAGCTATTGTTATGAGTATAGGAATGGGACTTACTATATCACTAAGTGGAATAGTTGTAGTTTTATTTAGAAAAAAAGCAACCAAACTATTTGAAACGAAAAGTTTTTATTTTGAAATATTTGGTGCTTTATTAATTATTTCATTAGGCTTATTTTTATTTATTATAAATCAAAAATTATAGTGTTTTATCTTTTTAACACTATATTTATATAATCTCTACTCTATTTCTACCATTCTCTTTTGCTTTATATAATGCATCATCACATCTTTTTAAGATAGTATCAATAGTATCTCCATCTTGATACTGAGTTACTCCAAAACTTGCTGTTATTTTACCAGCTGTTGTATGTCTATTCTCTTCTATTTTATCTTTTACATATTCTGCTACTACTTTTGCTTTATCTAAAGGTGTATCTATAAATAAAATTACAAATTCTTCCCCACCCCATCTAGCAAACTCATCAGTTTCTCTAACATTAGAATTTACAGTTTGTGCCATTTGGACTAAAACCTCATCACCTATTAGATGTCCATAAGTATCATTAAAATTTTTAAACTTATCTATATCAATCATAGCAATAGATAATGGTTCTTTATATCTTTTTATCCTTTTTAACTCTTTTTCAAATAGTTCATTAAACTTATTTCTATTATACACTTGAGTTAACCCATCTACATAAGCTTTGTTTTCAATTTTTTTAAACTCCTCTTGCATTTTTGATATATCTGATAAATTAATTAAATAATCTCCATTCTTTATCAACCTTTGCATAGTAATAGCATAAGCTTTTGGTTCAAATTCTTGATTTAAAACTAAAACTTTTCTATTTGTTATTCTTGTTCTTTTATATAATGAAGCAAATGTTTCATCTTTATCTAAAAGTCCCGAGTGAAGATAACCATCTGATTCTATAAATAACTCTAATAAATTATGATTTGTTTCCTCATTATATTCTTTATTACCACTTATCATAAGCATAGATTTAAATTTATCATTTGAAAACTTTACATCTTTTAAATCTGTAATTAACATAATGTTATCTGTAGTGTTAAGAATTTCATTAAATAAAGTTCTTTGTTCCTCTAATTTTTCTTTCTCTTGTTTTATCCTAAAATTTGATATAATTTGTTTAAATAAAAGATATATAATTAAAATTGAAAAAGCAAATGAATAGAATCTAACTATTAATTGACTTTTTAAAGAAGATTTTATTATCTCTGAATTTGTATAAGAAACAATCCAAGCTACACTTTTTTTAGATAAGTTTTTAATAGGTAAAAATGAAACTATCTGAATATCACCTTTATAGTTTACATAAAAGTTAAACTTATCTCCTATTTTTATTTTATTATCAATTAACTCTTGAAAGGGTTCTAACTTTACTTTATTATTTATAATACATCTTTGTTTTGAATGTGCATCAGTTAATGCTAACATTAAATCTTTACTTTCTCCTGATTGATTATATTTAATTACTAAATTTTCTATTTGCCATGTTTTAGCATCAAAGATAGTTTTATCTACTAAAAAATGTGAGTGTATTTTACTAACTTTATTTAGATACCACTGGTATTGGTGACTTGAAAATGAAATCTCCATAGCACCTATATGGTTTTTCTCTTTATCAAATACAGGAAAACTATTTCTAAAACCGTGTGCTGTTCTACTTTGAGTAAATCCTCTAATTGGTTTTTTAGTTTTATTTACTATCTTATAATCTTTTCTAACCGTAGTTAAATCATCTCCAAACTTTAATGGCTTATGAACTCTTAGAAATGATATATTATCTTTATTAACAAATTGTATTTGTAATACACCTTGTCTTTTAGCAGTTCTATACTGCTCTTTTAGTTGATTATATAGTTTTACTCTATTTATATTATTCTCTTCTTGTGTTGCACTATAAGATTGACTTAAAAACTTTACTAAATCAGTATTTCTTAGTATAGATTGTGATATAGCATACGATATATTTTTTTGTGAAGTATTTAAGATATCAAAATGTGTTTGAAGTGTATCTAAATCTTTTTTTAATGCAATCTCAACTCTATCATCTGTATTAATCTTTGTTAAAATAAAAACCACTGTATTTATTGTTATAAATAATATTAGTAAAATCAATATATTTTTAATTTTCAAGTTCCAACCTTTTTTTTTATTGAGGCATTATATCTAATCTTTAATTTATAAAAGATTTTTATAGTTTAGTATTTTATATCATTTACGATATAATCTCTACTATGGAAGTAATTGATATAAAAAACCTCATATTTAGTTATGAAAAAGATAATGTTCTAGAAAATATTAATTTAAAAGTTAATGAAAAAGATTTTCTAGCAGTAATAGGACCAAATGGTGGAGGTAAATCTACTTTACTAAAGCTAATACTTGGGATAAATCAGGCAAAACAAGGTTATATAAAAATATATGGTAAAGAGCCTTCAAAAAACCTATCTCATATAGGATATGTACCTCAAAATACAAATATAAATACAGATTTTCCAATTAAAGTTATAGAAGTTGTGCTTATGGGTCATATCGATACAAATAAAGATAAAAAGAAAAATATATTTACAAATCTTTTCAATATAGGATATAAAAAAAGTGAAATATCTTGTGCTATCTCTGCTTTGAAGCAAGTGGGTATGGAGGAATTAGCAAATAAAAAAATAGGAACCCTCTCAGGTGGTCAAAGGCAAAGAGTTATGATAGCCCGTGCTTTATGTAGCCACCCATCTATTCTTATACTAGATGAACCAACTGCAAGTATAGATGTAAGTGGTCAAAAACAGATATATGATTTATTGAAAGTTTTAAATAAAACTATAACTATTATTCTTGTAAGTCACGATATATCTGTCATAATGGGATATGCAAATAAAGTAGCCCATATAAATAAAACTTTAAATTTTCATAATTTATCAAATAAGGAACAAAAAATAAAAGATACAGATGGGCATTTTTGTGAAGTTGAGATGTTAGAGATGTTAGGAAGTTGTAGATGTTAGATATATTAAATTATGAATTTATCCAAAATGCTATAATAGCAGGTTTTCTTGTAAGCTTTGCAAGTGGTATAATTGGTTCACTTATAGTGGTAAATCGTATGGTTTTTTTAGCAGGTGGTATAGCTCATACTGCTTATGGTGGTATAGGGATAGCTATATATTTTGGACTTCCTATATTTTTGGGTGCTTCTGTTTTTGCTGTATTAGCTGCTATATTGATGGCTATTATAACATTAAATCAAAAAGATAAAATAGATACCTTTATAGGTCTTATTTGGGCTGTTGGTATGGCTGTTGGGATAATACTTGTAGATTTAACTCCCGGATATAATGTAGATTTGATTAGTTATCTATTTGGTTCTATATTAGCTGTTAGTGATGAAGATATATATTATATGGGTTCACTTTTAGCTTTTATTATTTTTATAATAACATTTTGGTATAGAGATATATTAGCTGTATCTTATGACTCACAATATGCATCATTAAGAGGTATAAAAGTAAAATTATTTTATACAATAATTTTAGTGCTTTCAGCTTTAACTGTTGTGGTTGCTATAAAAGTTGTGGGATTAATACTTGTAATAGCTCTACTTACCATACCTATATATATAGCAGAAAAGCTATCTGATTCTTTAGCTGGTATGATGATAAAATCAGGAATATTATCATCTTTGTTTACACTTATAGGTCTTTGGCTTTCATATAGTTATGACCTTACATCAGGGGCTAGTATAATAATAGTAAGTGCATTATCTTTACTTACTTTTATTATTGTAAGAAAAATATTAAACTATAAATAAAATTAAATACGGAGTAACAATATGAATTTAGACGAGATAATAGAAGAGATTAAAATCTTCTATAAAAATCATGATGATTTAGAAGAGATTTTACATGACTTAAAAGAGAATAATTATCTTGACCATTGGGCAAATAAATTTTGTGAAGAGAGATTTCCATCCAATAAGAGACTAGGAAAAGCATTATATATTATATCTATTGAGAATGCAAAAAGTAGTAAAGATTATGCAAATTTAGCTCAAAGTATTGCATATTACTATGGACTAAATGACAAAGAGTGGGCTGAAGATATTTATAAAAAAGCTCTAAAATCTACAAAAGATATAACACTAACATTATCTATTATAGAAGATATCGCAGATGAAAAATATATAAATAAAAAATCTTTTGCAAAAGAGCTTTGTTTAAAAACAGAACCAAAAATATCAAAACTTTCTGATTATATTTTATTTAGAGATATTGTAAAAGAAAAAATAGAAGATAAAGATTGGGCAGATAAAATAGTTTCAAAATCTATTGAAGTTATAAAAAAAAATAAAAATATAATAGATATACATTATGATGATATTATAAATATTGCTAACTATTTAGCTTATAATAATAGTTTAAAAACTGCAAAAGAGATATATAACTATATAAAAGAATATGAAGAGACAAAAGCTCTTATAGATGGTTCTTATGAGGTATTAACTAACTATAGTGAAGATGAAAAATATAAAAATAATTATATAAACTATTGTTTAGATAAAGCTATTGAGTTTGCTCAAGAGGGTGATTATTGTGATATATATAACTTTTTTAAAAATGAATTAGAAGATTTTGATAAAGCAGATATATTTAAAGATAAATATTATAACAATATGGAAGATGAATATAATGAATATGGTAGTTGTGAAGAGATTTTCAAGAAAAAAATAGATATAAAAACAAATAAAACAGGATATTTTAAACTTACTATTATAGCAACAGGTGGAGAGTATGGTTATGGTATTGTTGAAGATAAAAATAAAATAGATATTATTAAAAATAAAATAAAAAATGAAGATGAAACTATAAGTTCTTGTTTTTATGAGTGTGATAAACAATTTGTTTATCAGTATGGTCCTTCTATTCAAGAATCTCATATATTATTAAGTGTATATAAAGATGAAGAGTGTCAAGATGAGATAGATGAATTAGTTTATTATGAAGATATAGATAATATATCTTTAAATATTTTTGAAAAATCAAATCCATTTATTACTGAAGATATTAAAAAAGAGTGTAGTAAAGATGCTATTGAATTTGGTGGGTATTATATTGAAAAAAGAATTCATTTTCCAGTAGTTATCCATATAAAAGATGATGAGATTTTTGATATAAATAATATCTATATAGGAACTGTAAATATGGATGAAACTTTAAGTAATGATGAGATTGTAGATTCTGTTTTTTATATAAGACCTGTAGTGGCAAAAAAAATAATACAACTTTATAAAGGGGAAAATAATATAAAAGAGGATGAGTCTTTATCTGATTATATTTGTGATATATATAATGATATTGAAAATAATCAAGAGATAAAAAAAATATTAAGCTTATGTGAGTGTGAAGTTTTAGAAGTAGAGGGTAAAGGTGCAAAAGAGGAGCAATATGCGATACTTAAAACATTAGATAATAAAATCCTTTTTAATGATTATATTTAGAAAATAGAGAGTTATAGATGAAACAATTTTTTAAAATATTTTTATTATTAGGATTATTTTTCACTACTAGTTATAGTTGTAGTTTAT
>JAYELQ010000267.1:22883-24406 GCA_034717655.1 Campylobacterota bacterium | reverse complement strand
AGTTGTAAAATATAGTTTAATTACTGTTTTAACAATAGGTATGTTATATCCAAATATTAGCCATATTGTAGGGTATAAAGTACCAACTGTATTTAATAAAGCAGAAGTTGAGATACTTGATAAATTAAAAAAAGTTTCAAATCCAAAAGATTATACTTTAACTTGGTGGGATTATGGTTATCCTATATGGTATTATTCAAATACAAATACTTTAATAGATGGTGGTAAACACAATCAAGATAACTTTATAATATCGCAAATATTAAATACTACAAGTCAACAACAAACAGCTAATTTAAGTAGGTTAGCTGTTGAAACTTATGTAAGTAGTGATTATAAGATAGTTGCAAATGAGATATTTAAGAATAAAACAAAAGAGCAAATAGACCCAAATATTTTACTATCTCAACTAAACTCTAGTGATTATAAATTACCAATAAAAACAAGAGATATATTTTTATATCTTCCAAATAGAATGATGGGAATATTTCCAACTGTTACACTGTTTTCAAATATAGATTTAAAAACAGGGCAAAAAAAGCCTAGACCATTTTTTTATCAATCAACTAATTTCAAAGAGGCTGGAAACAATATAAACCTTGGAAATAATATAAATATTATTAAAAATAAAGGTGAGATACAAATAGGTAAACAAAAATTTAGGTTAAATAATTTTGTAATAACTGCTTATGATAAAAAAGGTAAGTTAAGAATAAATTCTCAAACTATAAATAAGAATAGTCCTATAAATGTAATATTTATGAAAAACTATAATAAATTTTTAGTATTAGATAATAAAACATTTAAATCTACTTTTATACAGATGTTTGTTTTAGAGAATTATGATAAAAAATTATTTGAACCAGTTATATTAAATCCACTTACTAAAATTTATAAATTAAAGATTTAAAATATGAATATAGTTAAAAACTTATTTGATTTAATATTATCTTTTATAGGTATTATTTTTACTTGGTGGATTATATTATTAGCTTGGATTATAGCTAGTTTTGAAACAAAATCAAATGGTTTTTTTGTACAGAAAAGGGTTGGAAAAGATGGAAAACTTTTTGATGTATATAAAATCAAAACAATGAAAAAAGTTGAAGGTGTGAATACTACTATCACATCTTCAAATGATATAAGAATTACAAAAAGTGGTAAGTTTTTTAGAGATACAAAAATAGATGAGTTACCACAACTTTTTAATGTATTTGTAGCAGATATGAGTTTTGTTGGTCCTAGACCAGATGTATCTGGATATGCTGATAAACTTCAAGGTGAAGATAAAATAGTACTTACTATTAGACCCGGTATCACAGGACCTGCTAGTATTAAATATAAAAATGAGGAAGAGATTTTATCTAAACAAAAAAATCCAAAAGAGTATAATGATAATATAATATGGCCAGATAAAGTAAAAATAAATAAAGATTATATAAAAAACTGGTCATTAAAAAAAGATATAAAGTATATAATAAAAACTATAATAGGATAAAATAAAATGAGTAATAAAAGAATAT
>JAYELQ010000267.1:0-22783 GCA_034717655.1 Campylobacterota bacterium | reverse complement strand
AATATAATATGGCCAGATAAAGTAAAAATAAATAAAGATTATATAAAAAACTGGTCATTAAAAAAAGATATAAAGTATATAATAAAAACTATAATAGGATAAAATAAAATGAGTAATAAAAGAATATTTCTAAGTTCACCACATATGGGTGGAAATGAATTAAAATATATAGAAGAGGTATTTAAAAGTAATTATATTGCACCAATTGGTGAGTATATAAATAAATTTGAAGATAGTATAAAATATTATACTAAAACTCAAAATGCATTAGCTTTAAATAGTGGAACATCTGCTATCCATTTAGCTCTTAGAGTTTTAGGTATTGGAAAAAATGACGATGTTTTAGCTTCCACTTTTACTTTTATAGGTTCTGTTAATGCTATACTTTATCAAGGTGCTAATCCTATTTTTATAGATAGTGATAAAGAGAGTTGGAATTTATCTCCAAAACTGCTTAATAAATATTTAGTAGAATCTGAAAAAAAACCAAAAGCTTTGATACTTACTCACCTTTATGGGATGAGTGCAGATATAGAAAAAATTAGTGATATTTGTAATCTTCACGGGGTGTATCTAATAGAAGATGCTGCTGAAAGTTTAGGGGCTACTTATAATGATAAATATACAGGAGTTTTTGGTGATTTTGGTGTATATAGTTTTAATGGAAACAAAATATTAACCACTTCAGGTGGAGGTATGTTGGTATCAAACAATAAAGAGTGGATTGAAAAAGCAAAGTTTTATAGTACTCAAGCTAAAGAGCCTTTTTTACATTATGAGCATAATGAATATGGATATAATTATCGTATGAGTAATGTTTTAGCTGCAATTGGTGTGGGGCAAATGGAAGTTATTGAAGATAGAGTTTTAAAAAAAAGGGAAATATTTAATTGGTATAAAGAGTATTTGCAAGAGTGTGAAGATATAGAGTTTATGCCAGAGTTAGAAAATAGTAGAGGAAATAGATGGCTTACAGCTATAGTATTTAAAACAAAAAGATATAATGATGTTATTAAAGCATTAGAAAATATAAATATAGAATCAAGACCACTTTGGAAACCTATGCATCTTCAACCACTTTTTAAAAATAGTAAATCATATTTAGATGGTACTAGTGAAGAGTTATATAATAAAGGGCTTTGTTTAGCAAGTAGTACAACTATGACAAAAGATGATGTTAAAAGGATATGTGAGGTTATAAAGAGTGTTTAATCCTACATCTAAAAAAAGAACAATATTTTTTATATCTTTTGATATAATTATATCTTTATTTACACTTTTTTTAGCATATAATTTAAGATTTAATTTTGATGTAGAGCAAGAGCTTATAGATAACTTTTATTTAGTTTTTATATATTTAGTAATCTTAAAAGTTTGTGCTATTAGATATTTTAAGATATACAAAATAACTTGGAGATTTTTTGCTTTAAGTGATGCTAAAAAACTTTTATATGCACACCTTGTAGCATACTTTTTTTTTACATTATTATATTATATATTTCCAGAAAGTTTTGAACCATTTCCTAGAAGTGTTTTGATAATAGACCTTTTTTTATCTTTGATATTTATAGGGTTTATCCGTATATCTAAAAGATTAATTTTAGAAAGTGAACACAATATAAATATGAAAAAAACTTTAATAATAGGGGTATCACATTATACTCAAAGTTTTATAAAACAAAAAAAAGAGTTTTATATAAGTGCTATAGTAGATATAGATTCAAAAGAGGATAGTTTAATAGGTAGCTATATATCAAATATAGAGGTTAAAAGTTTAGATAATATAGAGAGTATTATAAAAGATGAAAATATATCTTGTGTTATTATAACAAAAGAGTTAACACAAGATATTTTAACAAATATATATGATAGATTAAATAAAATTAATATTACAGATATTAAAATAGCAACTTTAAATAATAAAGAGAGTAGTTTAAAATCTTTATCTGTTGAAGACCTTTTAGCTAGACACCCTGCTGATTTAGATAAGAGTAAAATAAAGAGTTTTATAAAAGATAAAAAGGTACTTATTACAGGGGCTGGTGGGAGTATTGGTAGTGAGATATCAAGGCAAGTTGTAGGTTTTGGGGCAAAAGAGATAATACTTTTAGACCATAGTGAATTTAATCTTTATACTATAGCAGAAGAGTTAAAAGATGAGAATATAAAACTTATTATGCAATCTGTATTAAATAAAGAGCTTTTAGATGAAACATTTCAAAAATATAAACCAAATATAGTTATACACGCAGCTGCATATAAACATGTTCCTTTAGTTGAACAAAATATACAAGAAGCTATATTAAATAATATAATAGGTACAAAAAACACTATAGATATATCTATTAAAAATAGTGTAGAGAAGTTTATTCTTATATCTACAGATAAAGCAGTAAGACCTACAAATGTTATGGGTACAACAAAAAGAATATGTGAACTATATCTACAAAATGTCAAAAGTTTAAATACTGAAGTTGTAGCAGTAAGATTTGGAAATGTTTTGGGAAGTAGTGGAAGTGTAATACCAAAATTTAAATCACAAATAGAACAAAGAAAAAATATAACAGTAACAGATAAAGATATAACTAGATATTTTATGCTTATCCCTGAAGCTTGTGAATTAGTACTTCAAGCAGGAGCTATAGGTAAAGGTGGAGAGATTTTTATATTAGATATGGGGGAGCCTGTAAAGATTGTTGATTTAGCTAAAAAAATGATAGAGTTAAGTGGTGTTGAAGGGATAGATATAGAATTTACAGGATTAAGAGCTGGTGAGAAACTATATGAAGAGTTACTTTTAGATGATAGTGATACCTCTACTGATTATAAATCTATAACTGTAGCAAATCCAACTAAGTATGATATATCTAAGTTAAATAAAGATATAGAGCAATTAGTTGAAGGAAAAGATAAATTATCTAAACTAAAAGAGATAGTTCCAGAATTTGAACATAAAGTGAATTGATTTTTTTCATAGGTAAATCCCACGAAATTTTAATATAAACTTAAAGCCCTGTTTTTCGGATATTAAAGAAGATACTAAATTATTTTGTATTTTAAAAAAAGTCATTTTTTATTGTTTTTAGAGTAAATTTTCTTAAAAAGCTCTATTTATATAACTATATAAATTATTTTAAGCTGATTTTTATTTTTCGTGGGATTTACTTAAGTGAATTGATTTTTTTCATATATTTAATATTTTCATAATTTATATTTAGATAGAATATAGCATATTATATATTAAGGAAATAAATTATATGTTAAATATCTTTTCAAAAATCTTTGGAACAAAAAATGACAAAGAGATAAAAAAATACCGTTCAAGAGTATCTAAAATAAATGCACTTGAAGAAAAATACTCTCAAATGGATGATAAAGAGTTACAAAGTAGTTTTGAAGAACTTAAAAATAGTGTTCAAAATGATGAAAAATCCTTAAATGACATAATATATGATAGTTTTGCAATAATTAGAGAAGCTAGTAAAAGAGTGCTTAATATGAGACACTACGATGTTCAGCTTATAGGTGGTATGGTTTTACACGATGGTAGAATAGCAGAGATGAAAACAGGTGAGGGTAAAACACTTGTTGGGGCTTTGACTGTTGCTTTAAATGCTATGAGTGGAAAAGGTGTACATGTTGTAACTGTAAATGATTATCTTGCAAGTAGAGATGCTAAAGAGTTAGAGCCTTTATATAACTTTTTAGGTTTTTCAGTTGGGGCTGTAACAGGTGAAGTAAGTGGAGAAGATAGAAAACATCAATATAGTTGTGATATAACTTATGGAACAAATAATGAATTTGGATTTGATTTTTTAAGAGATAATATGAACTATTCAAAAGATGAAAAAGTTCAAAAATCACACTCTTTTGTAGTTGTAGATGAGATAGATTCTATTTTAATTGATGAAGCAAGAACACCTTTAATTATATCAGGTCCTACAAATAAAAAGAATGCTGATTATCTAAAAGCACATCAAGTATCTTTATCTTTGGAAAAAGGTGAAACAATAGAACCAAAAAAAGCAGATGAGGTTGAAAAACAAACAGGTGATTATGTAGTAGATGAGAAAAATAAATCAGTTATTCTAACAGAAGATGGTATCATTAAAGCTCAAGAGTTATTTGAAGTTGATAATCTTTATTCACTAGAGCATGCTTCTTTATCTCACAACCTTGACCAAGCATTAAAAGCAAATAATATTTTTGAAAAAGATGTTGATTATGTTGTTCAAAATAATGAAATTATAATAGTAGATGAGTTTACAGGAAGATTAAGTGAAGGTAGAAGATTTAGTGATGGATTACATCAAGCATTAGAAGCAAAAGAGAAAGTAAAAATACAAGATGAATCTCAAACTCTAGCAGATATAACATTTCAAAACTATTTTAGAATGTATGAAAAACTTTCAGGTATGACAGGAACTGCTCAAACAGAAGCAACTGAATTTGCAGAGATATACTCTTTAGATGTTGTTTCTATCCCTACAAATGTAGCTATTACTAGAGATGATAAAAATGATTTAATATATAGAACAGAAAAAGAAAAATTTAATGCTGTTGCAAATAGAATAAAAGAGATTACAAAAACAGGAAGACCTGTATTAGTAGGTACAGCATCTATTGAAAAATCAGAATATCTACACGAACTTCTAAAAAAAGAGAAAGTAAAACACACTGTTTTAAATGCAAAACAACATGAAAAAGAGGGTAAAATAGTTGAAGATGCAGGTCAAAAAGGTGCTGTTACTATTGCTACAAATATGGCTGGTAGGGGTGTTGATATTAAACTACCACAAGAGTGTAAAGATTTGGGTGGGTTAGTTATTTTAGGTACTGAAAGACACGAAAGTAGAAGAATAGACAATCAATTAAGAGGTAGAGCCGGAAGACAAGGTGATGTTGGTGAATCTCAATTTTATTTAAGTTTAGAAGATAATCTTCTTCGAATTTTTGGAAGTGATAAGATATCTGGTATTATGAGTAGGTTAGGGTTAGAAGAGGGTGAACATATAGAATCAGGTATGGTTACAAGAGCAGTAGAGAATGCTCAGAAAAAAGTAGAAAATATGCACTTTGAAAGTAGAAAACATCTATTAGAATATGATGATGTTGCTAATGAGCAAAGAAAAGTTATATACAATTTTAGAGATAATTTATTAGATAGTGAATTTAATATAAAAGATAAAATAGATGAGAATATTTTAGAATATTCTCAATCAGTTATCCAAAATACCAAAGATTTAAGTGGGAGTATATTAATGGATGATTTTAAATATGATACTCTTATTATAAAAATAAAAGAGGAATTAAATTTAGTTATATCTAATGATGATTTAATATCAAAAGAGTTTAGTGAATTAGAACAAAAACTAAATAAGGTATTAAAAGAGGTATATGAAGAAAAAATGAGTATGCCTGCACCAGAACAAAGAGATGAGATAGAAAGAATCTTATATTTACAAGTTTTAGATAATGCATATAGGGAGCATTTGTACTCTTTAGATACATTAAAAACAGGTATAGGATTAAGAGGATATAATCAAAAAGACCCATTAGTTGAATATAAAAAAGAGAGTTATAACTTATTTATGGAACTTATAGCTTCTATAAAACAAGAGATAATAAAAATACTATTTTCTGTTCAACTACAAAACTCTTCACAAGAGGAGGTTGAATTAGAAAGATTAAAAAGTGAATTAGAAGAATCAATAGAAGATATAAATTTAACGAGCGATGAGATGGCACCTGTTAAAAAGTTAGCTTCAGAAAAAAAAGTTGCTAGAAACTCTCCTTGTCCATGTGGGAGTGGCAAAAAATATAAACAATGTTGTGGAGAGAGTGGCCCTAAAAAAGGTTTATTAGCAAAATAAGGAGATTTTAAAATGTTTAATAATATGAGAATGTCAACAAAAATTCTTTTACCAATGGTATTGATATTAATAATAAGTAATGTTATAACAAACTATATGACTACAAATAAGATGGAAAAACTAGCATACGATAGTGCTAATAGCTCTTTGAATATGTTGACTGATTCTATATTTTTAACACTTAGAAATGCTATGAATACAGGAGACCCTGCAGTTATTAAAAAAGCTGAAGAGGATAGTAGAAAAAATATAACAGGTTTAACAAACTTAACTGTTGCCAAATCAAAAGAGACTATAGAGATGTATTCCCCTACTCAATCGTTTACAACAGATAACGATATATTAGATGTTTTTCAAACAAAAAAAACAAAACTAGTAGAAGTAAATACAGATAATACACATTCTTTGAGAGTTGTAAGACCTATGATTGCAACACAAGAGTGTATGATGTGTCACGCAAATCAAAATATAGGAGATGTAATAGGTGTAATTGACCTTACTTTCTCTTTAGATGAATCAGATGAGATGATATCAAATACTATTCTATCAATAATAACTGTTGCTTTAACTTTTATTATTTTGAACATAATAATTGTTTGGTTTAGTACAAAGAAAGCTACTGCTCCATTATTACATTTAAAAAATGACTTAGATGAATTTTTCAAGTTTTTAGCACATGAAAAAGATGATATAGAACCATTTAAGGTATATAGTATGGATGAAGTTGGAGAGATGGTTGTATCTATAAATAAAAATATAGAACAAACAAAAAAAGGGTTACAGCAAGATGCAAAAGCTATACAACAAAGTTCAGAGATATCTGAGAAAGCATCTGAAGGTAATTTAGCTGTTAAGATTACAGCAGTTGCTAATAATCCTGAAATTAATAATTTAACAGAGATTATAAATCATCTTATAGATTCAACATATTACAATATAAAAAGAGTTTTAAAGACACTAAATGCTTATATTCATGATGAATATAAAACAAGAGTAAATTCAAAAGGTAAGACAACAGAACAAATAAAAGAATTATTTACACAAGTTGACTTATTAGGTAATACTTTGACAGAACTAAGTGGACAAAACTTGTATAATGGTAAAGCATTACAACAATCATCTTTAGTACTTTCTGAGAATGTTAATAAGTTACAAAAGTCATCAAATGAACAAGCCCAAACATTATATAAATCTTCTGAAAGTATTAATAGTATTATGGCAGATTTAGAACATACAACAAAAAATAGTCAAGATATGTTGGCTATAGCTAAAGAACTTACCTCTTCATCTGTAAGTGGTGAAAAGTTGGCTGAGCAAACTACAACTGCTATGGAAAATATAAATGATAAAGTTATGGCTATAAATGAGGCAGTATCTATTATTGACCAAATATCATTTCAAACAAATATACTTAGTTTAAATGCTGCAGTTGAAGCAGCCACAGCAGGTGAAGCTGGAAAGGGATTTGCAGTTGTTGCTCAAGAGGTTAGAAATCTTGCAAGTAGAAGTGCAGATGCTGCAAATGAGATAAAAGATTTAGTACAAACAGCACTAAATCAATCTAGTGATGGTATGGATATATCAACAAAAATGATAGATGGTTATCAACTTTTAAATGAGAATATAAAAACAACAACAGGGATTATAAATATTGTTGTAGATGATACTAATACTCAAAAGATAAAATTAGAATCTATTCATGGTGAAGTGAATATATTAAATAAACAAGCAAAAGAAAATGTAAATATAGCTGAATCTACATATTTAATAGCAGAACAATCAAATGATATTGCTCAAAAAATTGTAGATGATGCAACTGCAAAAGATTTTCCAGGTAAAGATGATGTTGTTATAAGAAAAAATATTATAGACCCTTTTTATGAAGGGCCTGAAAGAAGAAAAATAGAAGGTTCTATGAAAAACAATAGAAGAAAAAAGAGGGGAACAAAAGCAGATAGAAAGAACCCAAGTTAAAATAAAAGAGAGTTTATGAAAAAAGAAGAGATTATAGATTTTTTAAAAAATCAGTACCCTAGAGATGTAAGAAAACAATTAGTTAAAAGTATTCTTAATAGTGAAAAAATAGATGATAAAAATGGTTTAAAACAACAATTATTAGTTTTAAATCAAATTCTTTCATATATATTAAAAGAGTGTAATTGGGATATCCCTAAAGGTTCAACGGAGATAAATAAGCTCCCTTTAGAGATAATGGTTGAAGTATTTCCTAAAATAAATACTACAAAATGGTTTGAAGAACAAGTTTTAAGTACAAAGCAAAATATACAAACAGTTATAAATAAATAGAGTTTTTATAAAGCTTTTTTAGCTTTTAAATAAGCTCTTTTAGGAGCAGGGTAACCCTCTACTGTTTTTGATAAATCATTTGGGTCTAAAAAGTTATTTAGGCTTTGTTCAAATGTCCAGTTTGTAACTCTTTGCTCTTTATCATCTGTTTGTGTTATCTCTAAAAGTTCTATATCTTTAAATCCAGCACGATTAAGCCAATTCTTAAAGCAATTTATAGTAGGTATAAAATATATATTTGGTATCATAGCATATCTATCTTTTGGCATTAATGCTACTTCATCTTCTCCATCTATCATAAAACTATCTACTATTAACTCTCCACCTTTATTTAATGCTCTAAATAAAGATTTTAATGAGGCAATAGGGTCACTTCTATGATATAAAACACCAAGCATAAAAATAGTATCAAATTTATGTTCATAAAACTCTAAATGCTCTACACCTAATAGTTCATATTTAATATCACTTTTAATAAAATGATTTACTATCTCAAATTGTGTATGAAATATAGGAGATGGGTCAAATCCTATTATTTTTTTAGGTTTTTGCTCCAACATACGAAACATATAATATCCATTATTACACCCTACATCAGCTACAATTTTATTATTTAAATTAAAATGTGGTTTTAATAGGTTATATTTTAAATTACTTTGCCATTCACTATCTATCTCTATTCCACATAGATTAAATGGACCTTTTCTCCATGGTATTAAAGCTTTTGCATTGTTTTTAATAATATCTAATTGTTCTTGATTTAATATAACATTATCAATAGTAACCCAATCTTTATAAGATATATTTTGATTTTCTATTTTTATATTTTTTATATTACTTAAAGCATTTTGCATAGGTTTTATATTTTTCCATTGAAACCATTTTTTTCTCTCTTCCCTTATATTATCTAAGTTCATTAGTCATTTACCATTTTACCTTTTAATCTTTTTTTGAAATTTTTTACTTTTTTATTTTTATTTGAAAATCTTAAAATTTGTTTGTTAAATCTATTATCACAAGAGTAATATTTTGAATATTCAGTTGCTATAGTATCTAATATATCATCATCAGCCCATAGTTTTGAAAAGTTTTTAGCTCTATCTTCTTGTGTAAGTTTAAAGAATTCCATTCTATTTATATCTACAACTTTAAATATATAGCCATTTCCTTCCTCTTTTATTAATATATTTCCTGGTGAATAATCTTTGTGAAATATATTATTATTATGTAACTCTAGTGTAAATCTAGCAAATGCTTTAAAAACTTCATCTCTGTTTTCAAACTCTTTATTTGTTAAAGGTTCTCTTATTGTAAAGTCATAATGAAATTGTTCTGCTATAAAGTAGCTCTCTTTTAAAGACTTTTTATCATAAAACTCAATATATCCTATAGGTCGTGGTGTAAAAGATGCTAGTTTTATACCGTAGTTATAAGATTTTTCTGCTTTGCTTCCTCTTATCATAGGGTAAACTAATTGATTTACACGATTTGGCACTTTAAAAGACTTTACTATCATATGAGTATTTTTATATTCTAATATTTTTAACTCATTTCTTGCTTTATGCATAATATTTGAACTTTTATTAAAATATTTTTTTATATTTAAAACAAACTCTTTATAATGTTCACCGTATTTATTATTTAATTTATATTTATACATTTATTTTCCACTTTGATTTTATTTCATAGAATAATAGCTAAAATATAGTAAAATATAGTTTTATCAATATTATATACAAAAAAGAGTAAAATATTTAAAAAATAATTATTGGAGATATAAAATGGCTAAAGATAATCGTCAAGTGGGTATGTGGTTATATCAAAATGGTGGTGGAGATGTTATTCAAGATAAGTTGATAAAAAAATTAAAAGAGAGAGATATAGATACAATTAACAATATAAGATTACATGATTGTATATCTAAAAATGGTCATATCTATTTTGATGATTTAAAAGTTGATAAACTTGATCTATTTTTTTCATACAATGCTGGACAACAAACACAATATCAAATGTATCTATATCAAGCATTAAATAGAGTTATCCCTATGATAAACTCTTATGACTCTTTTGCTTTAACTGAAGATAAATTTCACACATCATTTGTTCTTAGAAATAATGGTGTTGCAACACCTGATTATAAACTATGTCATAGAGATAATGGAGAACAACTTAAAAAGATTATAAAAAAGTGGGATAAAATGGTTTATAAACCAACAGATGGTTGGGGTGGAGTTGGTCTTACAAAAATTGAATCTGAAGCAAATTTAGATATGTTAATGCCTTTTCTTAATCAGATGGATTTAAGATATTTTTATGTTGAGAAATTTATAAAATATGATAATACAGATTTTAGAATAGATATTGTAGATGGTAAATTTGTTAGTTGTTATGGTAGAAAAGCTACAGGGACTGATTGGAGAACAAATATAACAGCAGGTGGTTCTGTATTTTTAAGGGAAGCTCCACCTGAAGCTATTGATATTGCAAAAAAAGCTTGTAAAGTTTGTGGAGTTGATATTGGTGGAGTTGATATTATATATGATATTGAAAAAGAGGAGTATATAGTTCTTGAAGTAAATGGGATACCTGCATTTGCAACACCAGACCAAGAGAAACAAGGACTAAATTTTAATAAAAGAAAAATAGATTTAATTGTAGATTTAATTGATAAGAAAACAAAAAAGTAATTATTAATATACTTAATACTTAGGATTTTACTATGAAACTTATTTTTATTTTATCTATCTTTATATCTTTTTTAATAGGTGATATTAAAGATAATATAAAATTAACCAAAGATGAAAAACAGTGGCTTAGTGAACATAAAGTTATAAAAGTTGGTGTAGATAAAAATTGGCCTCCATTTGATTTTGTGGATAAAAATGGTATCCATCAAGGGATAGCATCTGATTATATGAAAATAATCGCTAGAAGCAGTATCTTTAGGTAAAGCAGATGCATATATTGGGAATTTAGCTGTAGCTGGATATTTTATACAAAAAAATCTCCTTACAAATTTAAAAATAAAATTCAAAACTTCATTTGAACAAACTAGATTAACATTAACAATTAGAAAAGATTGGGAGATACTTGTTGGTATATTTAATAAAGTTTTAGAGAATATTTCCTATGAAACAAAAAATGATATACTTAAAAAATGGCTTCCACCTATCACTTATGAAAAAATAATTAAGGAGAAAATTGATTATTCCCTTTTATGGAAAGTTATTTTAGTAGCTTTTATAGTTATTGTAATTTTTATATATTGGAATAGAAAATTATCTAATCTTATAAGAGAAAAAGAGGAGGTACAAAGAGATTTAGTTCAAAGTGAAAAAAGACTTCAATTAGCTTTAAAAGGTGGAGACCTTGGATTTTGGGATATCAATTTTAAAACAAAACAATTAATAGTTAATCAAAGATGGGCATCTATGTTGGGTTATAGTGATATTAATGTAGAAGATTTATCTTATGACTTTTGGAAAAGTACAATATATAAAGATGATTTAAAAAAAGTTTTAAATATGGGATTAAGATATAAAAATGGTGAGATTAAACAATATGAGATTGAATATAGAGCTGTAACTAAAAATGGAGATATTATTTGGATTTTAAGTAAAGGTGGACTAGTAGCAAAAGATAAAACAGGAAAAGCTTTAAGAATGGTGGGGACTGTAAGTGATATAACATTAAGAAAGAATTTTGAAAAAGATTTAGAGGAGCAAAGAAATAAAGCACAAGCAGCTACTAAAGCAAAATCTATATTTTTAGCAAAAATGAGCCACGAGATAAGGATACCTATGAATGCAGTTTTAGGTATGCTTTATTTAGTAGATAAAACATCTCTTACAAGAGTACAAACAAACTATATCTCAAAATCTAGAAGTGCTGCTGAATCACTACTTAATCTAATAAATGATATACTTGATTTTTCTAAAATAGAAGCTGGTAAATTAGATATTGAACATATAGATTTTGAGATAAATGAGTTATTATCAAAAATTTCTAGTGTTATGAGTTTTAAAGCTGAAGATAAAGGGTTGGAGTTTTTAGTAAGATATGATAATCAAATACCAAAATATTTAATAGGAGACCCAACAAGAATAGAGCAAATATTAATTAATTTAATTGGAAATGCTATTAAGTTTACTTCTATTGGAGAGGTTTTAGTATCTAGTAAACTTATAGGATATATTAAAAATGATATTACAATTATGTTTTGTATAAAAGATAGTGGTATCGGGATATCTAAAGATGAGCAAAATAAATTATTTCAAGAGTTTTCACAAGTTGATGAGAGAACAACAAGGAAGTTTGGTGGAACTGGATTAGGTTTAGCTATATCAAAAAAATTAACAAATATGATGGGTGGTAAGATATGGGTAGAGGATAGCTCATCAAAAGGTGGCTCAACTTTTTGTTTTACTATTAAGTGTAAAGTTTCAAAAAGTGGAAACGAAGATAACTATTTAATACCTAAAAAATTAAATAATATAAACACACTTATTGTAGATGATAATAAATTAGCTTGTAGTATATTAAAAGAGCAGTTAGATTCTTTTAAAATAGATAATAAAAGTGTTTATAGTGGAGAGGAAGCTATTGATTTAATTGTTAATAAAAAAGAGAATTTTAATCTTATATTCTTAGATTTTAAAATGGATGGCTTAAATGGAGTAGAAACATTTCAAAAACTTAAAGAGTTAATGGGAGATAATACACCAAAAACTATAATGGTTACAGCTTATTCACAAGAGGAGCTTTTAGATGATATTGAACAAAATGGTTTTAGTGGATTTATAACAAAGCCTGTTTCACCATCTGTTCTTTATGATTCTATACTTTATGTTTTAGATGATAATATAAAAAATAAAAAAGATGAAATTTCAAAATATGATAATATATCATTAAATGATATATATGGCTCAGATATACTTTTAGTAGAAGATAATGAGATAAATCAAGAGTTTGCAACAATTTTATTAGAGCAAAATCATATAAAGGTAGATATAGCAAACGATGGATTAGAAGCATTAAAGTTAATCCAAAGTAAAAAATATGATGCTATTTTAATGGATATTCAGATGCCAAATATGGATGGTATAGAGGCTACTAAAGAGATAAGGGAAAAGTCAAATCAAGATATATATTTTAAAAATATACCAATAATAGCTATGACAGCACACGCTATGAGTGATGATATGCAAAAATCTTTAGATGCAGGTATGAACGACCATATAACTAAGCCTATTGACCCTGATAAATTTTTTGAAGCATTATTAAAATATATAAAACCTAAAAAGGATAAAGAAAGTTTTAATAATCAAGAGAAACAAAATAGTAATAGTATAGATATATTTAATAATTTAGATAACACTACTGATATTATTAATATAGAGGAGGCTCTTAAAAGGGTATTTGGTAATCAAAAAGCATTTTATAAAATACTTAAAAAGTTTCAAAATAATTATAGTAATTTTGATAAACTAATAATTGATTTAATTAAACAAAACAAATTAATAGAAGCCGAAAAAAAAGTACATGAATTAAAAGGGATTAGTGGAAATATAAGTGCTACTAAATTATATCAACATATGATATTATTAGATAGTATCTTAAAAAAAGGTGATACTCCATTTAGTAAACATTTAGTAAAACTACAGGAGTATTTAAAAGAGGTATTAGAGTATATATCAAATATTAAGATTGATGAAGGTGATGATTTATCAAAAGAGTTTGATATTAATAAAGTTAAAAATTTAATTGATATAATATTAGAAAATTTAGAAAAAAACATAGTTTTATCAAATGATGCATTAGATGAATTAATACCTTATCTAAAAGATACAAAATATGAAGAGTTTTCAAAGAGTTTAGATGAAGCTATCTCAAATTTTGATACAGATAGTGCTTCACAGTTAATAATAGAATTTAAAAAGGATTTATAAAATATGATAAATAAAAATATAAGAATAGGTGAATTAAACACTTTAAAAATAAATAGAGATACAGAACCCGGACTATACTTAGAAGCTTTAGATGAAGAAGTGGTTCTTTTACCAAATGCTTATGTAACAGATGATATGTATATAGATGATGAGATAGAGGTTTTTATATATAGAGATTCAGAAGATAGATTAGTAGCTACAACACAAGAGCCTTATGGTATGAAAGATGAGTTTATTATAGCTAATGTTGTAGATACTATGGCTTTTGGAGCATTTATTGATTGGGGGTTACCAAAAGATTTATTTGTACCAAAGAATAAACAAAAAACACCTTTTAAAGTTGGCGAAAAAAGGATAGTTCGTATTATTGAAGATGAAGATACAAATAGATTAATAGGTGTTGAAAAAGTTACATCTTATTTAACAAAAGATACCAAAGATTTAAAAGAGAATCAAGAGGTTAGATTATTGATATTTGCAAAAACTCCACTTGGTTTTAAAGTTATTGTAGATAATAAATATGAGGGACTTATATATAAAAATGAGATTTTTACAAAACTTGAAGTTAGTAATAATATAAAAGGGTATATAAAACAAATCAGAGATGATGGAAAACTAGATATATCTTTACAACCCATAGGTAAAGATATAGCAAAAGATATAAATGGTGAAAAAATCATTAAACTTTTAAAACAAAATGAGAACCATTTACCTTATAATTATAAAACAGATGTTGATGTGG
The DNA here is from genome assembly GCA_034717655.1 of Campylobacterota bacterium. Taxonomy (GTDB): domain Bacteria; phylum Campylobacterota; class Campylobacteria; order Campylobacterales; family Arcobacteraceae; genus JAIOSF01. The sequence continues at coordinate 7,910 of JAYELQ010000267.1, read as the reverse complement.
TAAAAAAAGTTTTTGGTATTAGTAAAAAAGCTTATAAAAGAGCATTAACAACACTTTTAGAATTAAATAAAATAAAACTTAATGATGAGGGGATATCTCTTATATAATTTATGAGAAACTCTATCTTACTTCTTGAAGTGATATTTAGTATAGTATTATTTTCTATAATAATGGTATATAGTATGAGTATCACTTTAAATCTATTTAAAAATCATAAAATATCTACTAAAACAACTTATGAAAATCTTTTATTAGAAACTACAAGATTATATTTATCAAAGAATAATAATCTTATATTAATAGAGTATAAAAATACTGTTTTATATTATGATAATAATATATTATTAAAAAATGTATCTTTATTTAATATATCTTCTTTAAATAATATATTAGATATAGATATTTGTATATCTAATAATAGCAATTGTCAAAATTGGAAAATTAAAATAGATGTATAGAAAATCTTTTGCTCTTATTACAACTATGATACTTATTGTTATATTAGGGACATTTAGTTTGCAACTTATTCAAAACAATATTTTTGTAACTAATTTAAATAAGTTAAAATATTTAGAGCTACAAGCTCAAATATATATGAGAGATATTAAAGATTTTATATCCACTTCAACAGATATAGAGATATCGAATTTTATTTTAAATGATAATAGATTTAAGGTTAAGATTATAAAAATAGATGATATTAATAGTAGTATTTATTATTTTACTATTGAATCTTTGGAAAATGATATTAAAATAAATAATAAGTTTATTAAACCTTTATAACTATTTAGATATTATATTATTAATAATTATAATATTAAGGTATCCTATGAGCTATAAAAGTAAAGAGTCAAAAATTATTTCTAATATAGAAAATTTTTTATTTAATGATTATGAAGAGTTAAAAGAAAATTTAACAACTCTCATCACTGAATATAAAAAGAAAGAGAAAAGATTAGATATAATTATAGAACAAAGTGATAGACAACAAAGACAAGTTATGCAATTAAATGATGAATTAAATGAGTATAAAACAAAACTCGAAGAGAAAGTTGAAGAGGAGATATCCAAAAGAAAAGAGAAAGAGAGATTACTCTATTCTCAATCAAAATTAGCAGCTATGGGTGAGATGATGGATGCTGTAGCTCACCAATGGAAACAACCTATTAATATGATAAATATGCAAGTGGATATGGTTCAATATGATTTTGAAGATAATTTAGTAGATGAAGAGTATATAAATCAATTTCAAAAAGATGTAAATACTCAAATCAAACATATGATAAGTACTTTAAATGAGTTTAGAAGTTTTTTTAGACCAAATAAAGATATTTCTGAATTTGATGTTAAAGATATGATAAATAAAGTTTTATTATTAACAAAAGATGAATTTATAAAAAATCAAATAAATATTAATGTTATAGAAAAAGATAAGCTTATATTAAAAGGTATTGAAAATGAATTTAAACATCTTATTTTAAATATTATAAATAATTCAAAAGATGCTTTTAATGAAAATAATATAACAAATAGAAATATAGATATTAATATCTTAAAAGATAAAAATTTTAATAGAATTTATATAGAGGATAATGCTGGTGGGATACCTGATAATATAATAGATGATATATTTAAAGCAAATGTTACAACTAAAGATGAAGATAAAGGTACAGGGATAGGTTTGTATATGAGTAGTCAAATAGCACAAAAACATAATGGTACTTTATCTGTAGAAAATATTGATAATGGTGCAAGATTTATTTTTGAACAAAAGAAGATAGAAAATGAATAATATGTCAAATAAAGATGATAAACTTATCATAGAGTTAGAAGAGTTACAACAGAATTTTGTAAGTACATCAAATAAAATAATAAAAGATATCAAAAGACAAAATAAAATTATGTCACGAAGTGATAAGCGTCAAAAAAAAGAGTATGACGAACTTCAAAATAAATTAGAAGAGGTTATAAAACTAGAAAAGAATCAAAAAGATTTACTTGATTCTTTTATAAAATTAATAGCTACTGCTATTGATGAAAAATCAAAATATACAGGTGGACACTGTAGTAGAGTTCCTGAGTTGTCAATAGCATTAACTAAAGCTGTTAGCGATAGTGAAGATGGGTGTTTTAAAGATTTTAAATTAGAAAATAATGACCAACTAAGAGAGATAGAGATAGCTTCTTGGTTACACGATTGTGGTAAAGTAGTAACACCTGAATATGTTGTAGATAAAGCTACAAAATTAGAAACAATCTATAATAGAATTCACGAAATTAGAACAAGATTTGAAGTTATTAGACGGGATAAAAAAATAGAAGCTTTAGAGAGAGAGTTAAAAGGTGAAGATAAAAAAGATATTGATATTTGGCTTGAAAAAGAGTATGAGCAACTAACTAAAGAGTTTGAATTTATAGCTAAAACAAATATTGGTGGTGAATTTATGAAAGATTCTGATATTGAGCATTTAGAAAAGATATCAAAAAGAACTTGGGAAAGAAACTTTGATGATACTTTAGGTTTAGCACACGAAGAGAAGCAAAGAGTATTAAATGAAAATACAATTAGACCTAAGTTTGAAAATCTTTTAGATGATAAAGCAAGACATATTATAAACAGAGAATATTTTGATTATTCAAAATATGAAGAGTTAGGGTTTAAAACAAAAGTACCTAAAGATTTATATAATTTAGGAGAGGTTTATAATTTAAAAACAAAAGCTGGTACTCTTAGTTATGAGGAGCGTTTTAAAATACAAGAGCATGTAATGATGACTATTCGTATGTTAGAAGAGTTACCATTTCCAGACTACCTTAAAAATGTTCCTTTATATGCAGGGGCTCATCACGAAACATTAATAGGTACAGGTTATCCACGACACTTAACAAAAGATGAGATGCCATTACCTTCTAGAATTTTAGCTATAGCAGATGTTTTTGAAGCATTAACAGCAGCAGATAGACCTTATAAAGAACCAAAAACTTTATCTGCTTCTATTAAAATACTTAGCTTTATGGTAAAAGATAAGCATATTGATGAAGATTTATTTAAACTATTTTTAAAATCAGGGATTTATAAGGACTATGCAGATAAATATCTAAAAAAAGAACAAATAGATGAGGTAGATATAGAACAGTATTTATAATATTTTTACTTTTATTAATAAAATTTTAGGTAAAATAGCAAATAATTTAATCAAGGATATATAAAATGAATAAAATTACTGGAAAAGTTTGGTGTTTTGGAGATAATATAGACACAGACTTAATAATAGCAGCAAGATATTTAAATAGTAGTGACCCACACCATTTAGCAAAATATGTTATGGAAGATGCAGACCCAGACTTTGCATCAAAAGTTCAACCCGGAGATATCATAGTAGCAGGTGAAAACTTTGGTTGTGGTAGTAGTAGAGAACATGCACCAATCGCTTTAAAAGCTGCTGGAGTTGCTGCTATTATAGCACCTACATTTGCAAGGATTTTTTATAGAAATGCTTTTAATATGGGATTACCAATATTTGAATTACCAAATGCACAAGGTGTAAAAGAGGGTGATTTAGTATCTATTGACTTAGATAAAGGTAATATTGAAAATATTGATCAAGAGAAAACATTTGATTTTACCCCAATTCCCCCATTTATGCAAGAGTTACTAGCAGATGGTGGATTGATGAATTTTGCAAAGAAAGAGGCACATAATGGCTAAAAATTATAATATTTCACTAATAAAAGGTGATGGGATAGGTGTTGAGATAGTTAATGAAGCTGTAAAAGTTTTAGATGCAGTTGGAAAAAAATTTGATATAAATTTTGATTACAAAGAGTATCTTATGGGTGGATGTGCAATAGATGCAACTGGAAACCCACTTCCACAAGAAACTATTGATGGTGTAAAGCAAAGCGATGCTTGTTTATTTGGAGCTATTGGTGGACCTAAATGGGATAACAACCCACGAGAGTTAAGACCTGAATCTGGACTTTTAAGATTTAGAAAAGAGATGGGTGTATTTGCTAACCTTAGACCTGCTGTTGTTTATGATGAATTAGTTGATGCAAGTAGTTTAAAGCCTGAAGTTATCAAAGGTGTTGATATTATGGTTGTAAGAGAACTTATTGGTGGTATTTACTTTGGGGAACCAAAAGGTAAAGATGAAACTAAAGGTTGGAATACTATGGTATATAGTGTAGAAGAGATAGAAAGAATAGCTCATGTTGCATTTAAGTTAGCAATGAAAAGAGATAAAAGAGTTTGTAGTATAGATAAGGCAAATGTACTTGATGTATCTCAACTTTGGAGAGAAACTACAGAAAAAATAGCTAAGGAGTATCCTGAAGTTGAACTTACACATATGTATGTTGATAATTGTGCTATGCAACTTATTGCAAACCCAAGACAATTTGATGTAATATTAACTGGAAATATTTTTGGTGATATTTTATCTGATGAAGCTTCTATGTTAAGTGGAAGTATAGGACTTTTACCATCTGCTTCAACTGGTCTTAAAACAGCAGTTTATGAGCCTATTCACGGTTCAGCACCTGATATAGCAGGTCAAAATAAAGCTAATCCAATAGCAACTATTTCAAGTGCTTCTATGATGTTAAGATATTCTTTAGATGAAATTGAAGCAGCAGATGCAATAGATGCTGCAATTAAGAAAGCTATGAGCGATGGATATAGAACAGGTGATTTAGCTGCATTTGATTGTAAAGAGCTTGTAAATACAGTTCAAATGGGTGATATAATAGCATCTAATATCTAATTAGTGTTAAAAAATATATTTACAAATAGTGCTGGTATTCTAGTTTCTAGAATACTAGGCTTTATTAGAGACTTACTTACTGCTTCTATTCTAGGGGCTAATATATATAGTGATATTTTTTTCGTAGCTTTTAAACTTCCAAACCTTTTTAGAAGAATATTTGCAGAGGGTGCTTTTACTCAAGTTTTTATACCTGCTTATGCAAGAGATAATCATAAAATTCAATTTAGTTCTATTATATTTCTTCAGTTTATATCTTTTATACTGTTTTTAACTATTATAGTTACACTATTTGCTTCACTTATTACAAAAGCTATAGCAGTTGGGTTTGATACAAATACTGTTGATTTAGCAACACCTTTAGTAGCTATTTGTTTTTATTATCTACCTTTAATATTTATAGTTACTTTTTTAGCAGCTCTTTTACAATATAAACATCATTTTGCAACAACATCTTTTGGGACAGCATTATTAAATATATCACTAATTTTTGCACTAATTATAAGTGCAGATATGGAAAAATATGATATTGTTTATTATATGAGTTGGGGAGTTGTAGTTGGTGGTATTTTACAAGTTATAGCCCATATCATAGCTATTAAAAAACTAAATATAAAGTTTTTATCTTTAAAATATATTAAGAGTTATTTTAAAAATAAAAAAAGAGATATCTCTCAATCAAAATTTTATAAACAGTTTTATCCAGCAGTATTTGGAAGTAGTTCAGCACATATAGCTGCATTTTTAGATACTTGGTTAGCTAGTTTTTTATTAACAGGTAGCATTAGTTATTTATATTATGCAAATAGAGTTTTTCAATTACCTTTAGCTCTTTTTGCTATCGCTACTTCTATTGCACTATTTCCAACTATTGCAAAAGCTATTAAAAATAAAGATGAGCAAAAAGCTCTTATATATCTAAGAAAAGCTTTTTATATTCTTTTGTTAGTTTTAGGATTATCTACATTTATAGGTATTATTTTTAGTGAATTTATAGTATCTTTACTTTTTGAAAGGGGCGCTTTTAGTGTTGAAGATACAAAACAAACATCGTTAGTATTAACTATGTATCTTATAGGGCTTTTACCTTTTGGATTAGCAAAGATATTTTCATTGTGGTTATACTCTTATGAAAAACAGGTAATAGCTGCAAAAATAACTATGAAATCACTTGGTTGGAATATAATATTCTCTTTAGCTTTAATTTTACCTTATGGTATAGTGGGGTTAGCTCTTGCTAGTAGTTTAAGTGGTTTTATATTACTTTATTTAACTATACAAGAGTTTGGATATGACAGGTTTAAACAATTAATAAAATATAAAAAGGAATATATTATATATGATAAATAAAAATATTAAAATAAAAAAAGACTTATGGTTATACTCTAATGAGTGTACTGTAAAAGAGATAATTAATTATATCAAAGAAAAAGGAAAGCTCAGAGATACTCAAATAGAAGCTATAGAGATATATCTATTTTTAAAAATAAAAGGTGAAAATAAACCTTTATGGCAACTTTTTAGTGAGGGTTTTTTTATAATTGATGGTAACTTTGATGCAGTTGAGGAGGCTTTAAGAGATAAAAATGAGATACAAAGATTAGCTTTATACAATTTCGCTAAAAATGAACTACCAAGTTTAGCTAAAGCTATAAACCAAAAGCAAGATATAGATTATGATACTATTATCAAAAAAATATTTTATGATGTAAGCTATAGTGATTATCTGCTCTCTTTACCTATGGGAGCAGGTAAAACTTATCTTATGGCATCTTTTATCTATCTTGATTTATATTTTGCACTTAATGAACCAAGTAATAAAAACTTTGCTCATAATTTTTTGATACTTATACCATCTGGACTAAAAAACTCTATAGCACCATCACTTAAATCAATAGCATCTTTTGATGGAAGTTGGGTATTACCAGATATTCAAGCTAAAAAAATAAAAAAGCTTTTAAAATTTGATATTTTAGATGTACCAAAAACAGCTAAAAAAGCAAACCTTGTAGTCAATCCAAATGCTGCGAAAGTAAATAGTATATTACCAAATCCATTTGGTCAAGTTTTTGTAGTAAATGCTGAAAAAGTTATATTAAATTCTAGTACAAAAGGGCTATTTGAAACAGATGAGATAGTAGAAAATGAACTAAAACAAAAGTTAGCATTAGTACCAAACTTATCAATTTTAATAGATGAAGTTCATCATGCAGCTAGTGATGATATAAAACTAAGACAAGTTGTATCTTGGTGGAATGAGCAAAATAATATCACTACAGTTTTAGGTTTTAGTGGAACTCCATATTTAAAAAGTGCCGAAAAAATATATATCAATGAAAACGATTTTTTTAAGTTTACATATATTACAAATACAGTTTATTATTATCCACTTACAACTGCTATAGAAAAGTTTTTGAAACTTCCTACAGTAAAGAGTGCAAATCTATCAAAAGAGGAGATACTTACACAATCTATAGATGATTTTAACAAACTTTATAAAACAAAAACTTACAAAGATGGAACAATAGCAAAATGTGCTATATATTGTAGTAGTATTACAGATTTAGAAGAGGTGGTTTATCCTCATTTAGTAACAAACCTAAAAATACCAAAAGATGAGATACTCAAATTTCACAAAGGAAATAAAGAGTATAAAATTTCAACAGAAGCAGAACTTGAATTTAGAAGTTTAGATTTACCAAGTAGTAACAAAAGATATATTTTACTAGTGCAAGTTGGAAAAGAGGGTTGGGATTGTAGAAGTTTGACAAGTGTTGTTTTAAGTGGGGCAGGTGATAGTCCAAAAAATATGGTACTTCAAACAAGTTGTAGATGTCTTAGAGAAGTAGATAAAGATAATAATACAGCTTTAATATGGCTAAATGAATCAAATGCAAAGATACTGAATGAACAACTTAAAAAAGAACAAAATAGTTCAATAGAAGAGCTAAACTCTTTAGGAAGAGCTAGTTTAAACAACCCTATAAAAAGAGTTTCAAGAGTTGATTATCTAAAACTACCTAAAATAGATTTTTATCAACTGAAAATAAAATATACTACTATAGATAGCGAAGAAAATGCAAATACTAAAGAGAAATTAAAAAATATCATAAAAAATATAGATAAATATAAAGAAGATAAAGT
>JAYELQ010000266.1:0-6228 GCA_034717655.1 Campylobacterota bacterium | reverse complement strand
CTTTTATGCTATGTTAATGCTATAAAGAATTATATCAGAAGAGTTCTTAAGATAAGTAAATTATAAAACTTACTTATCTTAGGAATTATCTAAAGTTATCAAATACTAATGGTGCTTTTAGTTCTAATGTTTTTAAATGTCTCATAACTTTTTGTAAATCATCAAGGTTTTTACCACTTACTCTTATCTCTTCACCTTGATTTGCAGAAGTTACTTTTAACTTTAAATCTTTTATCTCTTTTTGGATAATTTTTGCTTCGTCATTTTCTATTGTATCTATTATTTTATAAGTAAATTTTCTATTATTCCCACTTGCATCCTCACTTCTTAGCTCTTCAAGAGAATTTATAGAAACACCTCTTTTATTCATTTTTGATATAAGTATATCTTTCATTGCATCTACTTTATTATCACTACTACTAAGAAGAGTTAATACTTTTGCACCCATATTTAAATCTATAGTCTTTTCCATACCTTTAAAGTCATATCTATTATCAACCTCTTTTTGAGCTTGAACAATTGCATTTTTCATCTCTTGCATATCTAACTTTGCTGATATATCAAAACTATGTTCTTTTGATTTTGCCATCTGTTTATCCTTTTATATATTTTTTATAAATTTTATCATTTTATTTATGAATTAAAACTAAACTATCTTTTATTAAATTATCTTTTATATCTGTTTGAGATATTGTTTTTATATTTATTTTTTCGTATCTATCTATTTTATGGTCACCTAGAAGAGCTGATATCATTCTATTATAGAACTCTTCATCAAAACTATTTTTAATACTATTATTGTCTATATCTAGATTAATCTCATCAAAAAATATATCTATATATCTTTTATTTTTAATTATATTTAGAAGATATACTAAAAATATGGGAATTTTTATCATCTTATCTTGTAGTTGATTTAGTATGCTATATTGAATAATTTTTAATGAACTATCTTCATCAAACTCTATAGTAAATAGTATCTGTTCTATAATTCTTTTTGATTCATCAAAATTAAAATCTAAAGATAACTCACCAACATTAAATTTATCAGCTAAAAAAGCATCTAAAAATATAAAAGGTTCTTTTAAAATATTTTCTCTTAATACCCTTTTTACTTTTTTCTTATCATTTCTAGCTTTTTCTCTAAAAGCCCTATTTATATCAAATTTAGCTTCATTAAAGTATTCTCCAAATTCAAAATAACTAAATCTAAGAAATTTTAATATCTCTTTATCTTGAAAAATTATATTAATATCAAGATTATTATCTTTAAAATATGAAGAGTAATATTTATTATCTTTTACTACACAATATCCTAATATATCTTCATCTATGATTAAGTTTTCTTGAATATTTAATTGATAGTTTTTATCTAATGTTATTATTTGTATATTATCATCTTTAATGTAATTAAGTTTTTTATATCTTGATATTTTACCTATAGAATTCCATCTTGTATCATCATATATATTTAAAGATGTCGATATCTCTTCACCAAAAAATGGGTATTTATCTATTTTAAAAGCTCTATTTAGTATAAAAGTTCCAAAAATATCTGCTTTATCTCTTATATATTGTTTATTTAGTTTTGGTTTTGTTAAAAATATTTTATGAAATGATGTAACTATAATATTTTTATTTAATATATTTTGGTCTAACTTTTTATCTTTTGTAATAAACTCAATATTATTATCTTTATCTTTTGAAAATATTCTATAATTTGGATTTTTAGAATCTTCTATTATTGATAAATTTAATACTTTTGTAAAAGTATTTTCCCCTATTTTTATTTGTAAAGTATTTTTTCTATTTGTTAATATCTCATACGATAAATCTATATCATAATTAAAATTATCATTGTTTTCAATATCATATATAACTCCACCACTATAAGCCCATCTTAATATCTCTATATCTTCATCTATATTAATTAGTGTATCATTTACCCTTACACTTTTAGATAGTTTTACCCTTTTTAGTTGATATTTAATTTTTTCATCAAATGAAAGAAATTCTGATTGAGTAAATAGTTCTAATTCATTTAATATTAAAGGTTTCTTTATTATTTTATTAAAGTTTAAATTAAATTTATAACTATCTCCATCATCTGCACTAAAATTTGATTTATCAGTAATATTTGTTATTAGATTAGCATATCCATCAAAATACTCATACTCTTTTAAATTATCACCATATATATCAAAATCAGAATCTATTAATATATTATATACTTTTTTTTTATCTAATTTTGTATTTTTATCATCTGTCCATTTTCCATCATTATCAAATATTATAGTATCTTGATTAAAATCAAATATTGTAAACTCTTGAAAATAGATAGTACTAGCATATTTATCTTTTATAGATATATTTATAATTAGATTTGTAGGATTGGAAATAATTATATCTTTATCTATTTTATATCTGTTCTTTTCTTTTATTAAATTAGCAATAAATTTATCATCTATATATATTAGATATTCACTATCTATTAAATTTAAATGGAAAACTTCATCTAAATTTATATGAAATTCTAATATCTCATCTTTAAATAAAAGTTTATCTAAATAAAAAATATCTTCAATATTATCTTTGGCTATATTAAGTAGTGTTAACTCTTTTTTTGAAGACTCTAGTAAATTATCAATATTTAATTCTTGAAACCATATATTATTTTCTAATATATTATATATTGTTTTTTTATCTAAAATAGAGTCTTTGTATTGTTGTAGACTTTTCCAACCATTATAAAAAGAGTTTGAGAAGTTTATATGATTTCTATTTGTTAACTCCTCTATAATATATTGTTTAGAACTAGATGTAAGCCATAAATTTATATTATTAAATCTTGATAATAGACCTATTTGTAGTAAAATTGTTTTTGATAAATCTTCATCATATCCATCTCTTAAATCAAATGATACAATAGCTTCTTTTATAGCTTCTTTTAAAAATATAGATGGTTTATTTTCATCTATAAAAAAATTATTTATAAAAAAGTTATTTTCATTATTTTCTAATAAAACATCTATTATATCTAACCATAATCCATTGTATGATAATTCATCTTTAATAGTATATATATAACTTAAAAATAATAAACCTAAATTTACTTTTTCATTTTTATCTAGCTCATTCTCTTTTTTTGGGAGTTTAAATATGGCCTCTTGAATATTATCTTTAATCTCTATTAGATTTAATTCTATGATTGATTTTCTTTCTTGATTTAGATTATCTATTTTATCTATAATCTCTTTTGTTGTTTTGTAAAACATTTGTCACCTTGTAGTAAAATAAAAAAAGGAGTGAATTAACACCCCTTTTTTAGTATAAAAGAATCTCTTTTAATTAATGATTATATCATAAATTTATTTTTATTCTATTTAAAGGACTGGGCAAGATTTCCAACTAGTAGGTACCACCCATCTATTATAATAAAAAATATTAACTTTATGGGCAAGGATATCATAACAGGTGGAAGCATCATCATACCAAGACTCATAAGGATAGATGCTACAATAATATCTATTACTAAAAATGGAAGGAAGACTAAAAAGCCTATTTCAAATGCTGTTTTTAACTCACTAATAATAAAAGCAGGCATAAGAATTACAAGAGGAACTTCATCTACACTTTTAGGGTTCTCACCATTTCTAATACGGTAAAAAAGTGCAATATCCTTATCTCTTGTATTTTTCAACATAAAACCTCTAAATGGGTCTATTGATTTTTCAAATGCTTCTTCATATCCTATTTTTTTATCCATATACGGTACAATACCTGTATTCCAAGCTTTATTTGCATAAGGTTCCATAATAAAAAAAGTCATAATAAGACTAAGAGATATTATAATTTGATTTGGGGGAGATTGCTGTAATCCCATAGCTTGTCTTAAAAGACCAAAAACAATAATAAGTCTTGTGAAACTTGTAATCATTAGTAAAAGTGTTGGAGCTAAAACAAAAAGCATTAGCATTATAGCTATGTTAATTGTTTTTACAAATTGTGTTGGGTCGTCTGTTCCTGATATTGTTAAGTCTATCATAGGAACTTCATCTGCTGCAAATATTTGAATAGTTGCTAATATCAGAAATATTATTAAACTTTTAATTTTCATTTTTTAAATCACCTTTATTTATCAACGCACATAGTTTTAAACCATATAGATATATACTCCAAGATAGATATATCCATAAAAAGAAAAATAGTGCTATACTAAATGAACCATAAATTGTAGTATAAGTAGTATTTGATGTGACATAATATCCAAATAAGCTTTTTGAGATACTTAATACTATTAAAGTAATTAAACTTGATATTAAAACTGCTTTAAATTTAAGCTTACCACTAGTTGATATTTGAAATAATATTATAAAAATTCCCCATATAAATAGAAAAGCTAATATTCTTATTATAAAATAATCATTATTTGTTAAATTTGATATTAATACAAATATTGCAAATAGTATAGGTATAATAATTAGAAAACCTAAATATAAAAAGAATAGTTTATATATAGCTCTTGGTTTACTATTATGTATTTTATTTACAACATATTCATAATCTTTAAAAAACATAGTAAAAACAAATATTAAATAATATATACCTATATTTCCTAATTTATTAGTATTTTCTAAAAAAGTTGATATAAAATTTGATAACTCTTGTGAATGTGTTGGATTTATAAAATCAAAAATATATGACATTATATCACCTAAGTATGGAGAGAAAAAACTTGAATATGATATAATAACTATTAATAATGCTATTAGTGGAAATATAGAAAATATTGTAAAAAAACTTAAACTAGAAGCAAAATATGGAGTATCATCATTAAAAAATTTATATATTTTTTTAATAAACTCCACTTTTTATTATAGCCCCATTTTATCTGGATTTAATATATTATTTGGGTCAAATGCTTTTTTAATACTTCTAAATAGCTCCATCTCTGCATTATTAAATGCTATATCCATATATGGAGCTTTAGCTGTTCCTATACCGTGTTCTCCACTTAGAGTTCCACCCATATCTACTACCATTTGAAATATCTCTTCAATTGCCTTATGACCATCTTCCATTTGTTGAGGATTGTCTTTATTTTTAACCATAACATTAACATGGATATTTCCATCTCCACTATGACCAAAACAAGGTACTTGCATATTATATTTTTTACCTATGGCATATATAGCTTGCAAAGCCTCAGGTAATTTACTTCTAGGAACTGATATATCTTCATTTAGTTTTTTTGTTCCAAAAATAGTAATAGATGGACTTGCATTTCTCCTTGCATACCATAACTCTTGTGCGTGATTTTCATCTTTTGCAATAATAAAATCATTAGCACCATTCTTTTTAAATGACTTCTCTAATATATCTAATTGAAATTTTACTTCATCTTCAAGGTTTCCATCTACATCACCAACTAAGACAGCACCAGCACTTTGTGGTAAATCTACATTTAATTTTTCTCTTAATGCTTTGATTACTAAATTATCTAAAAACTCCATAGCTACAGGGTTTGCTCCACTTGCTAAAGATTTAAAAACAGCATTCATGGCACTTGTAACATCTGGAAAAATACCCATATATGTTTGTTTATGTTTTGGTTTTGGTATAAGTTTTAGTGTAATTTCAGTAATAATGGCAAGTGTACCCTCTGAAGCTGTTAATATTCCTGCTATATTATAACCTGCTACATCTTTTATAGTTTTTTTACCAGCTCTTATAATATCACCATTTGGTAAAACTGCTTTTAGTGCCATAACATAATCTTTTGTTATACCATATTTAGCAGCTCTCATACCACCTGCATTTTCACTTACATTTCCACCTAGTGTAGAATACTCTTCACTAGCAGGGTCTGGTGGATAAAAAAGTCCAACCTCTTCTGCTCTTTTTTGTAGTTGCATATTGACAACACCTGGTTGAACAACGGCTACCATATTTTGCATATCTATTTCAAGTATTTTATTCATATGTCGCTCTAGTGATAATATAATACCTTGTTTTGAAGGTAATGCTCCACCTGTAAAGCCACTACCTGCACCTCGTGGTACTATAACTATTTTATGTTCATTACAATATGATAAAATTTTACTTACATCCTCTTCATCTCGTGGAAATATAACAGCATCAGGCTCAAATCTTGTTTTTGTTGCATCATAACAATATGCAATTAGATGTGCTTTATCACTATGTATATTCTCTTTACCTACTATATTT
>JAYELQ010000265.1:0-6372 GCA_034717655.1 Campylobacterota bacterium | reverse complement strand
GGTGATTTTGGGATTTATGAGTTTTTTATCTATATTTTTTTATATAGAGAGATTATTTTTTTATAGTAAAATAGATTTAAAAAGATATAAACATAAACAAAAACTAGATATAGATTTAACAAATAATATAAATATTATATCTTCTATAGCTTCAAACTCTGTATATATTGGGCTTTTAGGTACTGTTTTTGGTATTATGATAACTTTTTATAGTATGGGTGAAACTGGTCAAATAGATGTGAAAATTATAATGAGTTCATTATCTTTAGCTTTAAAAGCTACAGCATTAGGATTAATTGTAGCAATTCCTGCTATGTTTTTTTATAACCATTTAGTAAGAAAAATAGAAGTTTTATCATCTTTATGGGATATAAAAGATGAAGCTTAAAAAGTTTGATTCTATACAAATAGTACCTTTTATTGATATTATGTTGGTGCTATTAGTTATAGTTTTAACAACTGCTTCATTTGTAGTAAAAGGTATAATTCCACTTGATTTAAGTGAAGGTAAAAGCTCTAATGAGATTATAGAAGATAAAACAAAATTAAGTATTAGTATAAAAGAGAATGGAGTTATATATTTTAATAAAGATATAGTATTAAGAAAAGATATAAAACAAGAGTTATTTAAATATAAAAAAGATATACCTATTCAAATAAGTTGTGATAAAAGTATGAAGTTTGAGAATTTTGTTTTTTTACTAAATATATTAAAAGAGATAAACTATACTAACTTAGGAATTATAACGAAAAGATGAGATATACAAAAGCTTTAATAATAACTTTATTAATATATGGTTCATTTTTTGCTTTATACTATTATTTAAATATAGATGAAAAAATTAAAATCCCTCCAAAACCATCTATTGAAGAGGTTAAGTTTACTATTATATCACAAGAACCACCACAAAAAAAAGTAGAACCACAAAAAGAGATAATAAAAAAAGTAGAGAAAATAAGAGAGCCTAAAAAGGTTGAAATCAAAAAAGAACCACCTAAAAAAGTTGAAATTGAAAAAGAAGTAGTAAAAAAAATAGAGCCTAAAAAAGTGGAAGTAAAAAAAGAAGTATTAGAAAAAATAGTAAAAGAAGTAGTAAAAAAAATAGAGATAAAAAAAGAGATAGTTCAACCAGTTCAAGAGAAAAAATATATACCCAAAACACAAATAAAGAAAAACAAAACTAAAGAGATACAAGAGACATTAAAACAAAAATATTTCTCTAAAATAAAAAATAGTATAAATAAAAATAAGATATATCCAAAAAGAGCTATAAAAAGAGATATGCAAGGTGATGTAAAAGTTAAATTTATTATATCAAAATATGGGGAGTTATTAAATATAGATATATTAGATGGTAGAACTATATTTCATAAATCTGTAAGAAAAGCTATAGAAAATAGCTTCCCTATTAGACCAGAAGATGGACTATTTATAAAAGATGTTGAGTTAGACTTAATGATAAGTTATAGGCTGAATTAATTTTTAATTTATTTATATTATACATTTAATTCTCTTTGCTCCCTTAGGCTTAATATATTTGAAAGCTCTTTAGCTTGAACTTCATATTTCCCATCAAATTCTTTTTCATTTGCATTTTCAATAACAATTTTAGCAATAGTATTTGTACTATTGGCAATTGATTTTGTTTGTGAAGCTATATTTACATTTTCTTGTGTTTGTTTATCAATTGAACTAATAGAATCATTAATTTGAATAATTTCAGTTTTTTGCTTTTTTGAAGATATCTCTACTTCTTTAATAAGGTTTATAGTTTCAGCAATAGTTTCATTTAAATGTTTGTAACCATCTATCATATTATCAGCTATCTTTTTACCACTATTAGCTTTTTTTGTTGCATTTCCTACAAGTTCTTTTATCTCATTTGCAGCATCTGAACTTCTACTAGCTAAGTTTCTAACCTCTTGTGCAACTACAGCAAAACCTTTACCTGCTTCCCCAGCAGTGGCAGCTTCAACTGCTGCATTTAATGATAATATATTTGTTTGAAATGCAATTTGGTCTATGATAGAGATAGCTTCACTAATAGCTGTTACTTCTTGATTTATATCATCCATTGCAATAGTTGTATCAGATGCTAGTTTTTGTCCATCTTTTGCTGAGTTTGTTACATCGTTTGCATGTTCTACCATTTTTACAACATTTGATGTAGTTGTAGAGATATTTGATGTTATCTCCTCTATAGAGATTGAGGTTTTCTCTAGTGCATAAGCTGATTGATTAAGGTTTTTATTAAGATTATCAACATTTTTTAGTAAAATATTACTACTATCATTAAGTGTAAGACCATTTGCTTTATTTTCTACTAGCATCTCATTTATAGTTTCTTTTAAGGTATTTATATTTATAAGCATACTATAAAATGCACCAGTTGGATTGATATTTTCAATAGATAACTCTTTTGTATAGTCAAGATTTGCATAAGTTTCTAATACATCATTGATATCTGTTATTTTTGTATATAGATTATTAAGTGCACTATTTATAGTATCTTTTAGTTTATTTAGTGATTGACTATTTGTATTTACATCTATTTTCCCTGCAAAGCAACAATTTGTAACACCATCCATAATCTCTTGAACATTATCTATAAACATTCTTTCATCTTGGATATTTTGTTGTGTTTTTTTCATATTTTGATTTATTGATTTAACCATATCATTAAGTTCATCATTTGTATTTAAATATATTGGTTCAAATTTATCTATTCTTTTATTTAAAAAATCGAACATAGAATCAAGTCCTAACTTTACAGTTTTTATAGGATTGATAATTAATCTATTTATTACAAATATAATTACTATTGATATCAAACATAACATTATTAAAGATATAGCTATAATCTCATATTGTATAGTATTTGGAAGCTCTTTTATCTCTTGTATATCTATTTGACTTAATATATTCCACTTAATTTCATCATTTAAATTTATTTGTGTGTAAGCACTTAATACATCATTGTTTAGATAATTTTTTGTTTTTATTATACCTGTATTATTAAGTAAAGAGTTTGTTATACTTTCACTTTCTATGATAGTATTATTATTTAAATTAAATTTATCTTTTGCTAATATTATATCTGACCTAAGTTTTTTATCATTACCAACTAAGAAATCTTCTTGTGATGAGGCATAACCTTTTCTAAAACTCATAATATCATTTATAGTATTTGGATTTAATTGAAAGATTAAAACAGATTCAAATTCAGAATCTATAAATATTGGAGTCCCTATAAACATAGCTGGATAAGTAATTGGTTCATAATATAGCATATCAGTTATGATAGTTTTTTGTTTCTCTTTTATATTTTTATATAAATTAGCTAAGTGACTATTTTGTAGGTTTCCATATAATAAGTTTTCTCCATGGTCTGGATTGTTAACAGGACTATACTGTATTTGACCATTATATTTAGAGATTATATATATATCCATAAGTTTATAGTTATTTAAAAAACTTGTAAAAAATTCACTTTCTCTATCTGTAATCTTTTGTACTTCTTCATTCTCAACAGGAAATCTACCTTTATTATCAATATCCAAATCTTCAATATCATCTAAGCTTTCAAGTGAAAGTACAAAACTTTTTATTGTTTGATTTTTTGCAAAGAATTCAATATTTGCTCTCATAGTATTAAAGTAATTTTCTATTTGTATTTTTTTAATATCTCTTGAATTTTTTAGCTTATTTTCTATTTGAGTATATAGAGTACTTTTTATTTTCTCAATTGAGCTTATTGATATAACTAATGACAACAATAGAAGTGGAATAACTGTTAATATAAATATTTTTGTCTTTATATTAAATTTCATTTTATACCTTAATAATAATTATTTTTTATAATAATAATAAAACTAGATTACAGTTTAGTGTCATAAATATTATTATTATTGAAATTAAATTGTAATATTAAATTTGTATAATATAATATGAAAAAAAAATGTAACATAAAAAAACTTGAAATTGTTGATGATATAAAGTTTAAAAATACAGAGGTAAAAACTTTAGATAAAATAAAAAACTTTGTAGGGGAACAAGATATTAAACTAAACTATGTAGTTGAAGAAAAACCATACTTAGAGATAAAAAAGCTAAATTGTGGAAAAAGAGTAAATATTGGAGATTATATTCTCAAAGATTCAAATGGAGTATTTTATGTTTCAACTAAAGAAGCTTATTTAAAATATAAAGAAAAACATAAAAAGAATAAATAAACTTATAGTTGTTTTAATACTTTTTGCTTTTATATATCACCTAAATACTCATAATTGATTGTTAAATTATAAGTTGAATTAGTTTTTAACTAAGATGGTATATATGAAATATTAGATAAAATAAATCTAATATAAAAAAAGAGAGTAAAATGGAAATCAAAGAACTTCAACCTATCGTAAATTTTATCTATTCAGTTGCAAATGATGAGCTTGTAAATCGTTATGAGAAAGCAAAATACAAAGATATTATATTGCCTATGACAGTTATTCGTAGATTGGATGTAGTTCTTGAGCCAACGAAAAAAACTGTATTAGAGATTTATAATCAATACAAAGACAAACTAGATAATATGGATAATTTATTAGGTGGTAAAAATGGTTCAAATTTAGGTTTTCATAATCATTCAAATTTTACTTTAAAATCTCTTCTTGATGACCCCTCAAATATTAAAAGTAATTTTGAAAACTATTTAAATGGTTTTAGTGCAGATATTCAAGATATTTTAGAAAAATTTGAGTTTAGAAATCAAGTTGCCAAAATGGTACGGACAAATATATTATATGCTGTTATTCAAAAGTTTTGTTCATCTTCAATCAATTTATCACCAAATGAGATAAAAGATACAGATGGTAATCTTATACATTTAGGACTTTCAAACCTTGGTATGGGATATGTATTTGAAGAACTTTTACGAAGATTTAACGAAGATGAAAATGCACAAGCAGGAAAACACTTCACACCACGAGAGATAATATCTCTTATGACTAATCTTGTATTTGTACCACTTAAAGATGAAATAAAACAAGGTACATATTTTATCTATGATAATGCTTGTGGTAGTGGTGGTATTTTAAGTGAAGCAAAACAGTTTATGACTGATATTGATGGAGCAATACAATCAGAAGCTACAATTAAAACTTATGGTCAAGAAGCATCAGATGAGATATTTGCAATTTGTAAATCTGATATGATGATAAGGGGAGAAAATCCTAATAATATTAAATATGGTTCAACTTTAAGTGAAGACCAACTAGGAGATATGACATTTGATTTTATGCTTACAAATCCACCATTTGGAACACCTTGGAAAGTTGACCAAAGTGAACTAGGAATTGAGGGAACTGGACAAGAAAAGAAACTAGATAGCTGTACAGATGATAGATTTGATATAGGTATCACAGATGTTGGTGATGGTCAAATGATGTTTATGCAAAATATGTTATCTAAGATGAAACAAGTATCAAAAGAAACACCACTTGGAAGTCATATAGCATCTATTCACAATGGAAGTAGTTTGTTTAGTGGAGATGCTGGAAGTGGTGAAAGTAATATAAGAAAATATATCATAGAAAATGATATGCTTGAAGCTATAATTGAGCTACCAAAAGATATGTTTTATAATACAAATATATCTACTTATATTTGGTTAGTAACTAATAATAAAAGAACAAAAGGTCAAATCAAACTTATAAGTGCAAGTTCAAAAGAATTTTATAAACCTATGACAAAAAGTTTAGGTAAAAAAAGAAATGAGATGACACCTAATCAAATAATTAAACTTACTGAAATATTTATGAGTGACAATAAAAGTGAATATGTAAAAATATTTGATAATGAGGATTTTGGATATTCAAAAGTAACTATAGACAGACCTTTAAGACTAGAGTATAAAGATATATCATTAAATATTGGTAAGTTTAAAGATAGTAAAGATTTTAAAAAACTCAAAGATAATAAACCAACTCAATTTTTAAAAGCTCTTGGAAATTTAGAAGATACCCTTGATGATACAGAGTTTTTTACTAAACTTAAAAAACAATTATCATTTAAACCTACAAAAGGGCAAGTAAAAATCATAAGAGATATATTTGCGATGATAAACAAAAATGCAAGTGAAGTTTTAAATGACCCCTATGATGAATCAAAAGGATTTATGGCTGATAGTGATTTAAGAGATAGTGAAAAGATACCATTAAAACAAGATATTCAAGAGTATTTTGATAAAGAAGTTAAACCTTATGTGTCGGATGCTTGGATAGTATGGGATAGTGTAAAAGTTGGATATGAGATACTTTTTAATAAATATTTTTATGAGTATAAAGCTCCACGAAAACTTGATGATATTTACAAAGATATAA
>JAYELQ010000264.1:0-6390 GCA_034717655.1 Campylobacterota bacterium | reverse complement strand
AAATGACCCATCAAGATATAGGGCAACTTCAAATGTATGTAAACTATTATGATAGGTATGAAAAAAATGAAGATGAAAATCCAACGATAGGTATTTTATTAACTCCAAATAAAAATCATACTGTTGTTGAGTTGAGTTTGCCAAAAGAGAGTAATGTTTATGCAACTGAGTATCAACTATATTTACCAAAGAAAGAGGTACTTGAAAATAATGTTGAAAAATGGGTAGAAGAGTTTGAAGAGTCTAAAAAGGTGCTAAAAGATGAAATTTAATGAAAAGTTAGTATTAAATAGTTATATATTTTCTCTTTTAGGTGTGAAGAATTTAGAAGAGTTAAGTAAATCATTTAAAGATGAAACTAGAAATGAAAAGATTGATGAAGAGGGTGTATCACTATTTTATTATGCTATTGTAAGTAAGCTTTTTGATGATGCTAAACTTGATAAGATAAAGCTATTAGAATATGATAACAACATAGTAAAACATACAAAAAAACTAAAACAAACTATAAAATGGAAATATTTTCAATACCTCAGCTTATTATTTACAGAGATATATCTTGATGCTTACTGTTCATCTAAAGAGACTTTACTTAAAAACCTAAATGAGTATTTAGATGAGTTTAATAAATCACTTCCAAAAAAAGAGCAAATAAAACCATTTGAGCTAAATAGTTTAAATAAACTAGCCTTTTGGAATGCAACAGGAAGTGGTAAAACTTTTTTAATGCATATAAATATAATGCAATTTAAACACTATAATAAAAACAAACATAATAGTAAGAGTAAAACTATTCTTATCACTCCAAATAGTGGATTAAGCTCTCAACATATAAAAGAGTTTGAAGCCAATGGACTTGAAGCAGAACTTTTTAGTGAAGAGTCAAAAGATTTATTTGAACAAGATATTATTGAAGTTTTAGAGATAAGTAAACTAAAAGAGGAAAAGGGTGAGACTACTTTTGCAGTTGATAGTTTTGGAGATGATAATTTAGTTTTTATTGATGAGGGACATCGTGGAGCTAAAGGTGATGAGTGGAAAACAAATAGAGATGCTTTAAGTAAAAATGGTTTTGCTTTTGAGTATAGTGCTACTTTTGGACAAGCTATAGGTAGTGCTTCAGCTAAAAAAAGGGAAGAACTAACACAAGAGTATTCAAAATCTATTTTATTTGACTATAGCTATAAATATTTTAAAAATGATGGATTTGGTAAGGAGTATACGATACTAAATCTAAAAGAGGAACCAAAAGAGGAATTAAAGTATAATTATCTAGTAGGTTCACTACTTACATTTTATCAACAAAAGAAAATATATATAGATAATCCTAAAAAACTAAATGAATATAATATTGAAAATCCTTTAATGATATTTGTAGGTGGTAAAGTTACAAAAACATTATCAAAAGATGAAGGTTCAGATATTACTAATGTTTTAAAATTCTTGGAAAAATTTATACATCAAAAAGATATTACTAGGTCAGCTATAAAATCAATACTAGAGTATAAAAGTGGTATATCTACTTCTAATAATCTTGATGTGTTTACAAATAAATTTAGTTATTTAAGTAGTTTAAATATAGATGAAGAGTATATATATTCTGATATTATGAAAACTATATTTAATAGTTCTGGTGGAATTCTATATCTTGAGAATATAAAAAATAGTGATGGTGAGATAGGTTTAAAAGTTGGAGAGAGTGAATATTTTGGTGTTATAAATATAGGTGATACAAATAAATTATTAAAACTATGTGAATCTTTAAATTTAAATATATCTTCAAGTGATTTTACTAAAAGTCTATTTTTAAATATAAATGAGAAAAATTCAAAAATAAATATACTTATAGGTTCAAGAAAATTTACAGAAGGTTGGAGTAGTTGGAGAGTATCTACTATGGGACTTTTAAATATGGGAAAAAGTGAAGGTTCTCAAGTGATACAGCTTTTTGGTCGTGGTGTAAGGCTCAAAGGTAAAGATATGAGTTTAAAAAGAAGCCCCTTTTATGGAAAAAGTTTAGAGTTTAAATATCTTAATTGTGAACAATTAAATATATTTGGTATAAAAGCAAACTATATGGATGAGTTTAGAAAGTACCTTGAAAATGAAGGTGTAGAAAGTGGTGAGATATTTAATATATCTTTACCTGTTATAAAAGACAATAGATATAAAAATAAAAAACTTAAAGTACTTAGAGTTGAATATGGTAAAACATTTAAAGAGAATCAAAAAAAAGATTTAATATATTTAAAAGATGATGCTATTACTAGAAATATAATAATAAACCTTTATGCTAAAGCTCAAGTAATAGGTATAATTGCAAGTAGTGATTATTCTGTAACAGCAGAAGTGTATAAGTTTAATATAGAAAAAGAGCTTTCATTTATAAATAAAGATAAACTATTTTTAGAACTTATTGATTATAAAAATGAGAAAGCATATTATAATTTAAATATTAATAAAAATAACCTTGATTTATTTATTCAAAATAGTGATTGGTATAAACTAGAAGCTCCTAAATCATATTTTGAGATAAAACAATTTAAAGATTTTGAAAAAATTCAAGATACATTTACTATATTACTAAAAAAATATATGGAAGAGTTTTATAAATATCATAAAAATGATTATGAAAAAGATTTTATGGAATATCAAGAGTTAGAAAATAACGAAAGTAATTTTATAGATAAATATAATATATCTTGTGAACATAATCAAGATAATAGTGATTTAATAGAAAAATTAAATATTCTAAAAACAAAACTTGATAATAAAGATTTAGATTCTTTTAAAATAGATTTAAACTATTTTAAGTCATTTGTTAGTACAAATCATATTTATAATCCAATTTTATTTAAAAATATAAAAAATATAAAAATATCCCCTATTGAGTTAAATCAAGGTGAAATACAATTTATAAAAGATTTAGATATATATATTAGCAAAAACAAAGATATCTATAATAAAGATAATATATTTTTACTTAGAAATAAATCAAAAGTAGGTATAGGCTTTTTTGAAGATGGTGGCTTTTATCCAGATTTTATAATGTGGATTTTAAAAGACAATAAACAATATATTACATTTATAGACCCTAAAGGTATTAGAAACATAGATTTAAATAAAAATAAAAAAATAAACTTCTATAAATCTATCAAAGAGAAAGAGGATTATATTGGAGATAAAAATACTATATTAAATTCTTTTATTATTTCAAATACAGAATATTCTGAATTAATCAATATTCAAGAGTATATGACAAAAATAGAGCTTAATAATAAGAATATCTTATTCCAAAAAGAAGATAAAAGTAGTTATATTAAGGATATGTTTGATAAGATACTAAACTAAACAAACTTGATATTACTTCAAAAGTAATATCACTTTACTTTTTAGTTACATTAGAAGTTACATTTTTTTATTATTTTTTTATAATCCTTTTATTTATAAGATTTTTCAATCCCCCACGACTCCACCATCACACGATATAACCTCATCTAACAAAACCCTATAAACACCTTAAATATAAGCTTTATAACTAAAGAAAAACCAAGTTCAATAGTTGATTTTTCTATATTAAAAATTTTTATTCTTCCCTTTTTCTTTTAGCTTCAATAACACCTTTATATTCAAAATAAAATTTATCTTCATTTATAGCCTCAAAGTTATATTCAAATCTTGTTACTTGTTTTGCTATCTCATAAAATCCAATACCCCCACCTTTTCCATGAGTATTTTCTCCAGATTTTCTAAGCTCTCTATATCTTTTTTTCAAGCTAGAAGAGTCTAATCCTTGAATCTCAATAAGCTTTGGTTCTACTTTCTCTTTATCTTCTATACTCATAATATTCTTACTTTGAATATAATATGTATCATCTTCATCTTTTAGAACATCAAATGAACCTGCTGCTTTTATATCTCTTGTTCCTAACTCTTGTGTTTTTGAGTAGTTCATCATATTTTGTAATAATTCTACTGCTACCGTAGCTACTTTACCCATAGTTCCCATATTCTCAATTTTTGTTTCTATTGTTTCCATACTATGAGATATTATCCCTTGTGTTAAATCTCCACTATATTTCAGAATATTAAAATATATTCTTCTTGTGGATTTTTTACCTATTTCAAATGCTATTACTGTCATATCATCATTTCTGTCATGACTATCTTTCATCATTGATTCATATATTTCCATCTCTTTTATAAAAACTCCTTTTTGTGAATTCATCACTTTCATATGATTATTTTTAATAATATTTCCAAACTTTTTCTTACCAAATGGAAAATCTTTTGCACCACCATTTTGGTCTAAGAATCCATCTGTTGTACAATAAAACTTCATACCCTCTTTAACTTCTAAAATAGTTTCTTTATACTGATAATCCATCTTACATTTTTTATATCCTACTGAATATCTATTTCCTTTTATTGTATTAAAAGTTCCATCTGTATCTACATAAAACAGTGGTGTTTCTGCACCTGCAAATTTTAATATTTGTGTTTGTTTATTATAGTATATCACACCACCATCCCATCCTGCATTAGATTGACTATCTTTTGTTTCTTGTTTTAGCAAGACTTTCATTGTTTGATTAAAGTAGCTCATTATCCATGCTGGAGATATATCTCTTTGCGTATCTTCTAATAGTTTCGAAACTATTTCTCTCTCTATTGATTTTACTATCATAGTTACAAAAGCCCCTGGTACTCCATGCCCTGTACAATCTATAAAAAATAGTAAACATTCATCCTTATGTCTTAGTTCATTAAACAGCCAAATATCACCACCAACTGTATCTTTTGGTAACCAATGAACAAAATAATCCTTAAAATAATTACCCATAAGATTACAATCAGGCAATATCGAACCTTGAATTAGTGCTGCATATTCTATTGAATCTCTTGTGTGTTTATGTATTAATTCTACCTCTTTTTTTGCTTCTTCTAAATCTAGAGTTCTCATTTTTACTTTTGATTCTAAAGTTCTTTGAGATTCTTTAATAGCATTTGCCATGCTAACTAAAGAGTGAGATAGTCCATTTATCTCTATCATAAATGAATATACCTCTTCTACATCTTCAAATTTTCCATTTTCAATTTTTTTATTTTCATTACCTAATTGTAAAATTGGTTTTACAAGTAATCCTACAGCATATATTACAAGTGGCATAACAAATAAAATTAAAACTAATAATGTAATCCCTAATGCTTCATATATTTTATCTGAATATGGTTTCATTATTGTATCCATTGGAGATATTATAGTAAGATAATCTTTTGATGCAAAATTAGATTTTAGTTTTGTAGTATATTTTAAATATGCTATACCATTTATAGTTATAACTTTTTGCTCTTCTAAATCTATAACTTTACCATTTTTAATAAAAGAGTTAGGATAAGATTTATTTAAATTTTCAATTTTTGTATCTGATATTTGATTAAATTGAGCTACTGGTTTTCCATCATCTTTAAATATAAATGCAGCACTACCTTTAACTAAATTTTGACTACTAAGAAGTTTATTTAAACTACTTAAAGTGATATCAAGAGATAAAACTATACCGTCTGAAGTTATTTTTTGAGCATAAGTAACACCGGGTTGTTGTATTGAAGAGAAAATATAAGGATTCGTTTTAACAATACTATCTGAATCATAAGCATCAATATACCAAGGTCGTTTTGTAGGTTTATAATTTGTAGGTTCTTCAGTAGTTGAAATGGTTTTAAATTCTTTATCAACAAACTCCTTGAATGATATAAAGCTACCATTTTTCATAACATTCTTTTTAATTAACCATCTTGCTTCTTTAGGAGCTTTTTGTGCTATTCTCATCGTAGGAGATAAATCTAGATTATATACAATATAAAAATTATCATTTTTATATCCTAAATATATACCATAAACATAATTAGCATTAGTGATATATTTTGCAACTACTGGTAATATTGTATGATTTTGCAATACTACAGGTTTGTCATCAACATTTTTTATCTCTTGTGCTAAATTTATAAACCCTATACTTTGTGTATCATATGTTTGTATTTGATTTATTACTTTATCTGATACTCTATCAAATACTTTTTGAGTGGTTAAAAGTGCAAATTCATTACTTGATTTATATTGAAAAAACATAACTGTTCCCATTATAAATAAAATAATAAAACTCATCAATGCTGTAATTGATGTATTTATTTTAATTAACATAATATTATTTTTTACCTTTTTTTTATCTTTCATTATTTTAAATTTACAAAACTAATCTAATTGCTCAAAAATCTTTTCTAATTTTGCCTCATTTATAGGTTTTTTAACTGCATCCATAGCACCTTCACCCATTATCTTTTGAATAAACTGTGCATTCACTACGGAAGTAACCATTGCAACAGAAG
>JAYELQ010000263.1:0-6448 GCA_034717655.1 Campylobacterota bacterium | reverse complement strand
AAATACAGCTTATAAAGTTGCTATAAAAGATGAATCTATATTTTATATAAATGATTTTATTGAGGAGATAGATAAAGAGATAAAAACAATGTTTGATAGGGAAACAAAAGTTGGGTTTATGAGTTAGTTTTTTATAGATATAAGAATAACTTAGAGATAAGTTATTCTTATTATTTTTAATTGGTACTACAAGTACCAGTTGAGCCGATTTTAGTTAATTTACCCATTAAAAATTGGTCTATAGAATCATTTACAGTTTGTGACTCTTTATCAAAATATACATCTAATCCCACTTTTGCAAAACCTTGAGCAGGACCTCCACCTATACCACTTACAACTAAAGCATCTGGATTTAAATTCATAATATTTGTTATAGCATCTCCACATCCACCTGCACTATGACCTTGATTTTCTATCACCTCTACATCTGATATTTGCCCATTCTCTAAAGTGATAATTGTGTAAAAATTTGCTTTACCAAAATGTGCACCTCTTTTACTTAAATATCCTATATTTTCATTTGTTGGAAATACTAATCTCATTTTCAATCCTTAATGGTGATGGCTATGATTATGACTGTGATTATGGTCGTGATGATGTTCGTGGTCGTGGTCGTGATTACCACCACCATTGTGCATATTACCTTGCTCTACATAATCACCCATATTTACACCATCTACTTTTACTAAACTATTTGCTTTTAATTTCTCTATCACATCATTTAATAAAATTCTATTCTCTCCACTATGAAAACACTCAATTTTTGCTTTTTGAAGCAACATAAAAGGGTTACCACCCATATGATTAAATACAAGTTTTGTAACACCTTTTTCAACCATATATTCAACTACTGCTCTACCACTCATAATCTCATTTTTCTCTATTGTTACCTCATCACCATCTATATATGCGAACCATTTTGCTTTTCCAAAAAGTGTTGTTACTGCTGGATTTCCTTTGTCTGTTTTTACAGGTATTGCTATCATTTTCTTTCTCCTTCAAATTTTAATATATTTCTTATAGCTATTTTATATCCAAGATATATAACTATGGGCCATAAACTCATCCAAGCTAACTCATATCCATATTCCATAATATTCTCCTAATAATTATGTGCATCAGCAGATTCTATCTCCTGTTTTGTTATTTTTACTTTATCCATACTATACCAAGCAAGTGCGATATATCCCAATACAAAAGGTATCATAAGAGATGCATAACTCATAGCCATTAAGGTATAATGACTTCCACTACTATTAACTATAGTTAAACTACTTTGTAAATCTACTGTAGATGGGTAATAAGCTGTATTATTAAACCCTACATTTAATAAGATTGACATAACAGTTAAAACTATCCCCACACCACCTGTTTTGATACAACAAGTTTTTCTAAAAAATATAGCTGTAAGTACTGCCCCTATTACCATTAAAACACCAATTATAAACATAACTAAAACTATAGGCATCTCTAAAAAGTTATTAAGATATTTAAAACTCTCTATAAAAACTACACCATTACTATCTACAGCAAATCCATCTTTACTAGTTATTAGTGTTATAAAAGCTAAGAAAAATATTAAAAATAGATATAGATTTATTTTTAAAGATTTTACTGCTTTATCTATAATAGGGTCGTGGTCAATATTGCTCATAAAATATAAAGCTCCACTAATTTTTGCTAAAAATACTAAAGCAAATCCAAGAAAATAATTTGCTGGATTTAATAAAGCTTCTAAACCTCTTAAATCATTTTGCCAATTTATAAAATTATTACTATCAAGTATAAACTCACTACCTGTAAAAAAAGTACTAATAGCAACCCCCAATAAAAATGTCCCTAAATTTCCATTTATTTTTAAAAACATCTCATAAGTTTTAGCCCCTAAAAAATTATCAGGTTTACTTCTATACTCATAACTAACTGCTTGAATAATAAAACAAAATAGTATAGCTATCCATATCCAATAAGCACCACCAAAACTAGATGCATAAAAAAGTGGAAATGCTGCAAATAAAGCTCCCCCCAAAAGTACAAGAGTTGTAAATCCCAACTCCCACTTCCTACCTATACTATTGATAAGCATAGTTTTTTCAGTTTCGTTATCACTTAATTTATCTATTAAAGTTTGCCCCCCTTGAACAAACATAATAAATACAAAAAGTCCACCTAAAAGTGAAATAATTATCCACCAATATTGTTGTAAAGTTAATAGTTCTAAATCTCCAAATCCCATTTTAGTGACCTCCATTAGGACCAATTTTAATCTGTTTAGTCATTATTTTTATCTCAGCTATTAATAAAAGTGTAAATAGTGTAGCGAACATAAAGAAACTAATCATCACATTTGTTGTAGCTATTTTTGTAGCTGCAATACCTACAGGCATAAGGTCTTGTATAGCCCAAGGTTGTCTTCCAACTTCAGCTACAACCCATCCAGCTTCACCTGCTATATACCCCAAAGGGATACTCCAAACTGCTGTTGTTAAAATAAATCTATAATCACTTATATCTTTTCTCATACTAAGATATAAAAGTATCCCAAAAAGAGTTGTAAACCAACCACCTAAAGTTACCATTATATGAAAAGCATAAAATGTAGTAGCAACAGGTGGTATTACATCTTTTTCATCTTTTATATGTCCATATCCAAAATATTTCATATTCTGCTCAAGTATAACTCTTGCTTTTTGTGCTTTTACCATATCGTTTGCTTTTTTAGCTTCTTTATAATCTTCAAGTGCTTTTACAGCAAGCTTACCTTTTTCCATCTTCTCTTGTGTACTTATAATTCCTTGCTCTTTATTTCCATATACAAGGTCTTTTATACCTGGAACAAAAGCATGGATATCGTGATACCCTAAAAGTGAAAGAGCATATGGAGCTTCAAGTTCAAATAAAAATGGATGTTCATCATTATCAACTTTTTTTTCCGGATTTAATATACCTATTCCAACTATTCCAGCTTCAGTTTTTCCCTCATAAAGTCCCTCCATAGCTGCTAGTTTCATAGGTTGTTTAAGTGCTACTTGATGAGCTGATTCATCTCCACTAAGTACTAAAAACAGACTTGTTATAAGTCCAAAAGTACTTCCAACAATCATAGATTTTTTAGCAAATACTACATCTCTACCTTTTAATAGATACCAAGCTGAAATTCCAACTACAAATAGAGATGCCATAACATATCCACTACCAATAGTATGTAAAAACTTACTAACAGCAACAGGTGAAAATATTACATCCCAAAAACTTATCATCTCATTTCTAACTGTATCTGGATTAAACTCCATACCTACAGGAAATTGCATCCAACCATTTGCTACAAGTATCCATAATGCTGATAGATTTGAACCAATTGCAACTAACCAAGTTGATACAAGATGAAATTTTTTACCAACTTTATCCCAACCAAAAAACATAACTGCAAAAAAAGTAGATTCCATAAAAAAAGCTAAAATCCCCTCAACTGCTAATGGAGCTCCAAATATATCTCCAACAAACCACGAGTAATTTGCCCAGTTTGTTCCAAACTCAAACTCCATAATAATACCTGTAGCTACACCAATTGCAAAATTAATAGCAAATAGTGTCATCCAAAATTTTGTCATCTTTTTCCACTCTTGTGAGCCTGTTTTTACATAAATAGACTCCATAATAGCAACTATAAATCCAAGTCCTAATGTAAGTGGTACAAATATCCAATGATACATAGCAGTTAATGCAAACTGTGCCCTTGACCAATCAACTAAATGTTCTTCCATTTTATCCCTTTCTAATTTTTTATTTTTAAATTTTCATATACAAAATTGACTTTTTCATCATAAGTTTTGTACTCTGTTTTGATAGATTTATCGTGTATGAAATAGTTTAAGAATATCAAAATAACAGCTAACTTTATAAAAATAATTTTCCATAAAGTTTTACCAATAGTCATATTTTTAAAACCTTCATAATAGATATTATAAATATATTTTATACTTATCATAACTTATCCTTTTGAAGATATGTTCGTATTCTACAACTTTTATGAACATATGTCAAGTATATTTAAATAAAATTTAGCTAAAATTTTAAAACTAAGGAATAAAAATGGCAAGAGAAAAAAATATAAGAAAATTAAATTTTAAACCAATTATAAAATCATATGTACCTGAAACTATAGGATATACAGGTACAACATCGCTACTACACGAAGAGATAGAAGCTATATATCTTATGGATGTATTAAATTTATATCAAGAGGATGCTGCAAAAAGTATGCAGATATCTCGCCCTACATTTACCCGTATTTTAAAAAGTGCAAGAAAAAAACTTGCAAATGCAATAGTTGCTGGATATAAAATAGTATTAGAAGATAGTAAAAATGAAACTATTATCGCTTTTTGTAGTAATGATAAAAATAGTTTTGATAAAATTGAGCCTTTAGAAAAATATATTTTGATATATAAAATAGAAAATAAAAATATTGAATTAATAAAAGTTATAGAAAGTCCAATATTTATTGATGATTTA
Source organism: Campylobacterota bacterium (assembly GCA_034717655.1). Taxonomy (GTDB): domain Bacteria; phylum Campylobacterota; class Campylobacteria; order Campylobacterales; family Arcobacteraceae; genus JAIOSF01. Next base: position 1,933 of record JAYELQ010000263.1, on the reverse strand, counting down.
AAACCTGCTATAGAGTTACCTAAAATATTATTAGAAAATAAAGTAAATGTTTTTATAAGTTCTAAAATAGGAAATGGTCTAAAACACTCTTTATTATCAACAGGTATTAAACCAATTATTAAAAACAATATAGATATTAATAATTTAAGATTATTTTAGATATATTATTTAAAGAGAGTTTTAATATTAACTCTCTTTAATTTTTTAAGCTAACCTATCTTTTAATAGTTTATTTACAATTTGAGGGTTTGCACTACCTTTACTAGCTTTCATAGTCTGACCTACAAAGAAACCAAATAGTTTATCTTTACCACTTTTATATTGTTCAACTTTATCTTGATTATTTGCTAGAATTTCATCTATTATTACCAATATAGCTCCATCGTCAGATACTTGCTTTAATCCTAATTTTTCAATTACAGCATCAACTGTTTCATCATTTTGCATAAGATAATCAAGCACCTCTTTACCAGCTTTTCCTGATATATCACCATCTTCAATCGCTTTTACTAAACTACCTAATTTTTTTGCACTAACAGGTGAAGTAGTTACATTCATACCATCACTAAATCTACCTTGAAGTTCAACAGTAAGCCAAGTAGTAGCCATCTTACCACTAATACCACAATCTAACATCTCTTCAAAATAACTTGCCATCTCTTTTGTACTACAAATTACACCAGCATCATACTCTTTTAAACCAAACTCTTTTACAAATCTCTCTTTTTTAGCATCAGGTAATTCAGGTATTTTAGAGAATTTTTCTATCATCTCATCTGTGATAATTAAAGGTAAAAGGTCAGGGTCTGGAAAATATCTATAATCAGCTGCATCCTCTTTCCCTCTCATACTTCTAGTCTCTCCACTAGCTACATCAAAAAGTCTTGTTTCTTGAACAACCTCTTTTTCATATACTCCATCTTCCCAAGCTTCTATTTGTCTTTGTACCTCATAAGCTATAGCTTTTTCTATAAATTTAAAGCTATTCATATTTTTTATTTCACATCTTGTATAAAGTTTTTCATCACCTTTTGGTCTAATAGATACATTTACATCACATCTAAAACTACCCTCTTGCATATTTGCATTTGAGATGTCTATATACCTTACTATACTATGAAGTTTTTTAAGGTATCTTATAGCTTCATCAGCACTTCTCATATCTGGTTCTGATACTATTTCAAGTAGTGGTGTTCCTGCTCTATTTAAATCTACTTTAGAATGGTCACCTGCATGAGTATTTTTACCTGCATCATTTTCAAGGTGAGCTCTTGTTACACCTATTTTTTTAGTTGTCCCATCATCAAAATCAATAATAATCTCACCCATACCTACAACAGGAACTTCAAATTGAGATATTTGATACCCTGTAGGAAGGTCTGGATAAAAATAGTTTTTTCTATTAAAAATTGATTTTCTATTTATTTGTGCATTTATAGCTGTTCCTAATTCTATAGCTTTATGTACTGCTTCTTTATTTAGAACTGGCAAAGCCCCTGGAAGTCCTAAACATGTTGGACAAACATTTGTATTTGGTGTTTCACCAAAACTTGTAGCACAATTACACCAAAGTTTACTATTTGTATTTAACTGAGCATGAACTTCTAATCCTATAACAACTTCAAACATCTATTTTACCTCTTTTTTTATTTATAATATATCTTTTATTATATCACAATTATGATAAAAGATCATAATTTCACCTATTGTGGCAGCAATTCTAATTGTTTAAATCTCACATAAAATCCCAATTAAATTCCTAATTAATCCTAAAAATATTTCAATAAACAAATCCTCTATAAAGTTACAGGTTAATCCGATGAAAAACACACTTTTCTTAAGTTTTCTATGAAAAATAGATAAAACTTAAATATAAAACCCTTTAAGTAAGGGATTCTACTTGCTATAATCATAATTAATAATTATACTTAAA
>JAYELQ010000262.1:0-6587 GCA_034717655.1 Campylobacterota bacterium | reverse complement strand
GTAGCTATCAAAGTACCACTTAAAAATGCTAGAGATTTTTATAATAATAGAGCTAAACTTAAACCAAAAGCTATATTTGATTATGATGGTAGAAGTGTAACTTTAAAAGATATCAAAATACCATATAAAAGTATAGATTATGTGGCACAATTCACAACTCATAATATAAGTGATACAAAAGTAGCTGTAAATATCTCAAATGATTTTGATACTCCAAAATTAAAAGATACAAATATAATAGTATCTAATAATAAAATAAGTAATTTAGATGTTAAAAACCTAAGAGATTTTAAGGCACTTGATAGACTTCTAAATAAAACTTCACAAAAAAGGGCAGATTATACAAAATGGCTTTTTACTATAGGGATAGAGCAATATGAATATACAGATAATATCTCTTATGCAAAAAGAAGTGCAACTATGTTCAAAAAAGTGATGAAAAAAAAGCTTGGAGTTCCTGAGAGAAATTGTTTTACTATGATAGATAGTGGAGCAACACAAGGTAAAATCAAAACAAATTTAAAAAAGATGTTACGAAGAGTAAAAGATGGAGATACTATATATTTTTATTATAATGGTCACGGTATCCCTGTTGCAAATCAAAAGTTTGAACCATATATGCTAAGTAGTGATAGTGAGCCTGATTATGTAGCAGATGAGAAGTTTTTTGCATTGAAAAATATATATTCAAAACTAAGCAATAGTAAGGCTTCAAAAGTTATAGCTGTTGTAGATAGTTGTTTTTCTGGTGTAACTGATGGAAAAGCTATATTAAAAGGTGTCGCAGCTACTAGAATGAAAAGTAGAAGTGTGGCATTTGACAAAAATAAAATGGTAGTTTTAAGTGCTGGTAAATCTCATCAATATTCAAATGCTTTCAATAATAAAGGTCATAGACTTTTTAGTTTTTATATTATGCAAAATATTTTAGAGGGTGAAAAAGATATAGGTATATTATATAGAGATACAAAAAAAGAAACATATCAAACAAGTATAGAAGAATATGGAGATGGTAGAACTCAAGAACCAACTATAGATGGTAATTATAGGATGAGGTTGTAAAAAACTTGAAATTAAATATAAAAAAGTGTATAATAATATCAATAGTTGGGATAAATTAGAGAAGCTGGTAACTTCTCTAAAATATTTTTAATATAATCTTTCTGCTATAAGCAGAATAACTATAACAATTTTTATTATTAGTTGCATTGTTATATCCTTATTATAGGCTGACCCTGTCCCACCTTCTTAAAATTGAAAAAAACAACTGGTAATTGTTTTTTCAATTTTCCTTCACAAATACAATTGATAAAATAAAATCGCTCAACTACTGAAAAATGATTATAACAAAGTTGAACTTAATAATTATTATATTAATAAAGGAATTATCATTGACTTTTTAAATTTATTTTTGTATAATCATTTTGTGAAAGCACAGAAATCTCTAAAATAAGATGAGCTGGTTACTTGTCTTTTAGAAGTTATAGGGGGGTGAGGATTTTTATCCTTACCCTTTTTTTATGATGGGTGGTATCTGAAATATGGGTAAAGGGAACTTCTAATAAGGAGGTTTTTGTGCTAAGATTAATCATAATCTTAATAGTGGTAGAATTTATTCTTGTAGTACCACTTCACTAAACTACATTGAGGAGCTAACCACTCCTCTTAAACTTATTAAAAAAAAGAGAAAATATGAAAAATATACTTATAATTATGCTATTTTTTATAAATCTATTCGCTACTCCATCTTGGTATGGAGATATACCTAACTTTAAACAAAACTTTTATATAGGATACGGAAGTGATGCAGATGAACAAATAGCAAAACAAAATGCAATGGTATCTATATCTAGTCAAATAAATATAAAAATAGATGAAGAGATAATAAGGGATAAAAGTATAGTTGATGGGGATTATAAGAAAAATATATCTATAAAATCATCACAAAAAACAAAAGCTAATCTAAGTGATTATAAACTTCTAAAAGTAAGCTATGAAGATGGTAAATATTTTGTAGCTATAGAGTATGAAAATATACCAAATATAGATAAGTTTAAAAATAAACTCAAAGCAAAAGGGTATAAAGTAGATTTTTATAACTATCTAAAAAACTTTGATTTAGCTAGAGTTGATAAAAGATGGTATATAAAATACAAAGATGTTATTCAATTAATAGAGAAAAGAGATTTTGAGAAGTTTTTTATCACTATCCCAAATAAAGATTTGATTTTAACTACAAATAAAAAGAGTAATATCCTTTATGATAAAGATGAGTTTTATTTTAAAGTAAAAAGTGCAGAAGATGGATATATTACTATTTTGACTGTTTATGAAGATGGGACTGTATCTACTTTGATGAGAAATGTACCTATTGAAAAAAATATAGTAACAAATATACCCGATAAAGAGTTTGAAGATATTCCTGAAGCTGGACTTATGGAATATGGTGTAGATACTTTTGATATCTATGTAGCTATATATAGTAAGAAAAAAATGGTATTAGATAGATTTGCAACAGCTGATGAAGAGCTAATTGAAGATGAAAGATATAAAAATTTTGATGAGTTAATAAGTTTTATAAAAGATAAAAGATATACTACTTTAAAAATTGTAACTAAAGTAAGATAATTAAAATAAACTTTTTGATTTATAGATACTTTAAATAGATATTAAGGCTATATTTGTACACTTTATGGATATTATAAAAATAGGAGATATATTATGTTGAAAAAAACATTAACAAGTTTAGTTGCCTGTGCTATGTTAGCTGGTTCTGTATATGCTGATAAATTAGCAGATATAAAAAAAGCTGGTGTATTAAATGCTGGTGTGAAATATGATTTTAAACCATTTGGTTTTGTAAATGATAAAAATAAAGTTGTAGGGTTTGATATTGATTTATTAAAATATATAGCAAAAGATTTAGGTGTAAAAGTAAAATTCCAACAAGTTACATCAAAAACAAGAATACCTTTAGTAGCAGGTGGTCAAATAGATATAGCAGCTGCTTCTATGACTCATAAAGTAAAAAGAGATGATACTATAGATTTTACTATATCTTATTTCTTTGATGGTCAATCTATGTTAGTAAGAGCAGATGAAAGAACAAGAACACCAAAAGGTTTTGCAGGTAAGAAAGTTGGAGCTATCCAAGGAGCTACTTCTGGTGAGAACTTCCAAAAAGTATCTCCAAAAGCTAAAATAGTATATTTTCAAGAGTACCCTATGGCTGTAATGGCACTTAGAAAAGGTAAAATTGATGCAGTTACAACTGATTTAGTTTGGTGTTCATCTCAAGCAAAAGATAGTAATGGTAAACTAAAAGTAACAGGTGGGACAATATCATTTGAACCTTACGGTATGGGTATCCCTGAAAATGAATCAAATTTTAGAGATGCAGTAAACTTTGCAATTCAAAAATCTGTAAAAGATGGATATTATGCAAAAGCATATAAAAAATGGTTTGGAACAAATCCAAAAGTGTTACCAGAAGTTTGGCCTTAATGGTTATGAAGTGTAGATGTTATCTACACTTTTTTTAATTTAAACATAATAAAAATATTAGGATTATAAATGGGATATGAATTAGATTGGACAGTACTTTTAACTTATAAACAACTACTTATAGATGGTTTTATAATGACTATGAAATTATCTATAATTGGTATATTTTTTGCTTTTTTAATAGGTTCTATTATGGGACTTGCAAGAGTTCATAAAAACTTTTTTATCTCTTTATTCGCTACATATTATGTGGAGTTTTTTAGAAATATACCTTTGATAGTACAGATGTTTTTTATATATTTCTCTTTTACTTTAACAGATATATTTCCGTGGTTAGAAACATTTGGAAATAGTATAGGGGTAGAGAGTCACAATGAATTTTTCTCAGCTTTAATAGCTTTGATAACTTATACAAGTACTTATATAGCAGAAGCTATAAGAAGTGGGATACAATCTTTACCAAAAGGGCAAGTTGAAGCTTCAAAAACATTAGGTATGAACTATTTTCAATCTATGTATTATATAGTATTTCCACAAGCTATCAAAATAGTATGGAGTCCTATTGTTGGGCAGTTTTTAAATCTAATTAAAAATTCATCTTTAGCTATGACAATAGGTGTAATGGAGCTTACCTTTCAAACACAAGAGATAGATAGTCTTACTTTTAGAGGTTTTGAAGCAGCAACAGCAGTCACTATTTTGTATCTTTTATTGGCAATTATGACATCTTTTGTGATGAGTTTTGTAGATAAATATCTTCTTATAAAAACAGCTAGTAAAAATGGAGCAGTAAGATGAGTGAAGAGATAAGCAATTTTTTTAAAGAGAATAAGTTTTTATATTATCTTTTAAATTTTATTTTAGTTATAACATTTTTAAAATCATTTCAAGTTCTTGCATATCCTGAAGCAGATTTTCAATCGGTTTTAACACAAGGTAATATAAACTTTATATTATTTGGTATGGATGGTGAATTAGGTGGACTTGTTCTTACTTTTGTTTTGGCTTTTATAGCTATTATATTATCATTTATAGTTGGTTCTTTATTAGGTATTGCTAGATGGAGTGATATTAAAATTATAAAAATACCTGCTACTATTTTTATAGAACTTTTTAGGTCTATTCCACATATTATGGTTATATTTTGGGTATTTTTTGCTATGCCTGTAATACTCTCTATGATATTTGGTATGAAACTTAGTGTATCTCCACTTACATCAGCTATCATAGCTTTTACACTATTTGAGTCAGCTCATATAGCAGAGATAGTAAGAGCAGGACTTAACTCTATGCCAAAAGGTCAGTTTGAAGCAGCTAAAACACTTGGTATGAACTCTTTTCAAACATTTTTACTTATTATCCTTCCTCAAGCTTATAGAAGAATGATACCATCTTTAGTATCTCAATTTGTATCTTTATTTAAAGATACATCTTTAGTATATGTAATTGGTGTAGTTGAGTTTTTTAGAGCATCTACTATTATAAATAATCGTATATATATGAGTTTTGAGATATTAAGTATAGTTGGAATTATATATTTTATTTGTGCTTTTACAATGAGTCAAATAGCAGGATATTTAGAGAAAAAAGTTGAAAAACAGATAAATAGTTAAATAAAAGGGAATTTAGTATGAGTGATAATAATATAAATAAAAATATAATAGAGATGAAAAATATACAAAAACATTATGGAGACTTTCACGCTTTAAAAGATATAAATTTTAGTGTAAAAAAAGGTGAAATAGTAGTAGTTTGTGGACCATCTGGAAGTGGAAAATCTACTATGATAAGATGTATAAATAAATTAGAAGATATCACAAGTGGAAAATTAATAGTTGATGGATTTGATTTAGAAGATAAAAAAACAGATATAAATAAAGTTAGACAAAAAGCTGGTATGGTTTTTCAACACTTTAATCTTTTTCCACATAAAACTATTTTAGAAAATATAACAATAGGACCTATAGAAGTAAAAAAGATATCTAAAGAGGAAGCCAATAAAAAAGCTATGGAGTTACTTGAAAAAGTAAAGATACCACATCAAGCTTCAAAGTATCCCGGAGAATTAAGTGGTGGACAGCAACAAAGGGTGGCTATTGCTAGAACTCTTGCTATGGAACCAGATATCATCTTATTTGATGAACCAACTTCTGCACTAGACCCTGAGATGATAGGTGAGGTATTAGATGTGATGAAATCTCTTGCAAAAGAGAATTATACTGTAGTTTGTGTTACTCACGAGATGGGTTTTGCAAAAGAGGTAGCTCATAGAATAGTATTTATGGCAGATGGGCAGATATTAGAAGAGAATAGCCCTGAAGAGTTTTTCTCAAATCCAAAGACAGATAGGGCTAGATTATTTTTAAAAGAGATTTTAAATCATTAAAAGGTAAATATAATAGAATGTTAGATATTCAAAATAAATTAGATGAAGTGCTTAAAAAATCAAATTCATTACCATTTTTATTTGTAGGAAGTGGAATAAGTAGAAGATATTTAGATTTACCAAATTGGGGTGGATTATTAAAAAAATTCTTAGATGAAGATGATGTAGAGTTCCAAATTCAAAAATCTAATGGTAACTATCCTAAAGTAGCTACATATATACAAGAAAGGTTTTTAGAAGTATTTTGGAAAGATAATAAATATAAAGATATGAAAAAGGAATATCAAAACTTAGGATATATAGGAGAAGAGTATCCATTTAAATTTGCTATTGCTGATTATTTTAACAATATTGATTATGAAGAATATAATTATAAAGAAGAGATAGAAGAGTTACAAAAAAGCAAATATTGATGGATTTATTACTACAAATTATGATAAATTTTTAGAAAATATTTTTGACTATAAAGTTTATAAAGGATATAATTGTATAGAGAGTATAGATTTATTTGAAGATTTAATATTTGATACAAAAAAATTTAATCTACCAGAAAATATAGTTTATAAAACTTTATCTAAATTATTTAAACAAAATAGTTATCTTCCAGTTTTTAAATACTTAAGTGAATTAAAAATTAATGAAAAAAATTATAATGAAATTAATTTAGATAAAAAAATAATTGGTATTATTGATTTTA
>JAYELQ010000261.1:0-6654 GCA_034717655.1 Campylobacterota bacterium | reverse complement strand
GTAAATGGATAACTTATGAATCAGATGAGAGTGGTAATAAAGATATTTATATTATGAAAGTTGATGGTTCTTCTAAAATTCAACTAACAACAAATCAATCACTAGATACTTCTCCTATATGGGGTGATGATGGTTATATATACTTTAAATCAAATAGAGGTTTATTATGGGGTATTTGGAGATTAAAAGCTTTAATTAAATAAATTAAAGTGAAAAAAGCTCTATAGATAAAATATCTATAGAGCTTTTATCTATTCCACTTTATCTAAAATTCCCCACTTAGATATAAAATCATTATCTATATCTATAAGTTTTTTATTATTTAACTCTTCTATTACAGATTTTGTACACACAACATCATCTGGCCATCTTCTTTTAAAATTATCAAATTCATTTTTATTTGTAGCATCTATACAAACTGTTTCATTGTTTATATATATATCTCTATTACTATCTATATTATTTACAACTCTCCATACAAGCATATAACTATTATCTAAATCATTACTTTTTTCATCTACTATTACTAATATTTTTATATGATTAAATAAAGACTCTAACTCTTTTATAACTATACTTTGAGAACTACTCTTCTCTACAGATATTAAACATATTGGAGATTTAGTATCTTTATAATATTGTTTTAAATTAATTATATTATTTGATAACTTTTTCATTTTATCTAATAATATATCATCTTCTAAGATATCAAAACTTTCTTTTTCAACCTCATCACCTGTACAATCAACACCCAACTTACCACCTATAGCAAACTTTGGACTACTATGGTCTAAAGCATCAACAACACCTTTTGTAATAAGAAGTTTATCTACATTAAATCTATTTAATATATATGGTATAACTTCAAGTGAAGATAAATTAGGAGCATCTTGGTCAACAAAAAGAGCATGTTTAACAAAGCTCATCTGCCCCACTCCCCAAAAAGCATGCATAATTTGTGTTGCATGACCTGGATATGCTGTTTTTATTTTTCCTAATATAAGATTATGAAAAACTCCATTTTCTGGCATATAATAATCTAATAAATCAGGAGCAGTTGTTTGTAGAAGTGGTAAAAATATTCTTTCAGTTGCATGACCCATATATTTATCTTCAAGTAAAGGCTTACCTACAACGGTAGCTGCAAATATTGGGTTCTTTTTACTTGTTATTGCAGTTACTTCCATAAAAGGGTATTCCTCTTCTAAAGTATAATAACCTGTATGGTCTCCAAAAGGTCCCTCTATTCTTAAATTTTCAACATCTACAAACCCCTCTATTACAAAATCAACATCTTTTGGAACATATATATCATTTGTTATAGATTTTACAAGTTGAGCATTTTTATTTTTTACAAATCCATATAGCATAAGTTCAAATACACCAATTGGAAGAGGTGCTTGCCCACACCAAATATACATAGGGTCTCCACCTATCCCTATAGAAACAGGCATTTTCTTACCAGCTTTTTTATATTCGTGAAAAAAATGGTTACTATCTTTATGTATTTGCCAATGCATACCCAAAGTATGGTCATCAAATACTTGAAGTCTATACATTCCAACATTTTGCATATTCCCATCTAAACTTGTAGTATAAACTTGACCCATAGTTATAAATGGTCCACCATCTTTCTCCCAAGTTGTAAGAACAGGTAAATCACTTAACTTTGCATCTTTTCCTAATTTTATTACCTCTTGAGATTCACCTTTTTTATTTAATCTTTTAGGAAATACAGATTTTAGATTAAATAATTGATTAAACATAGATATCTTATCCATAAATCCAGATGGTGGTTTCATTTTTAATAAAGATTGCAATTTAGATGCTATCTCATCTCCATCACCTATAAAAATTTTAACTGATTTATCATTACAAAAAACATTCATTAAAACAGGTATATCAAACTCTTTATTATTTTTTTTATCTATAGGTTTTGTAAAAAGGATAGCTTTACTATCCTCTTTTTTCACTTCTATATAAGCAATATGTGGAATCTCCAAATATATATCTAGAGGTTCATCTATAATTTTTAATAAATTATTATCTTTTAAAAGTTTTATAACTTTATCTTCTGTCATATTAGTTTTCCTTTATTTTAGAGATTAACTCTTTTGCATTTTCTAAAGCTACTTCACTATCATCTTTATCAAATGTTAAAGCAACTGCCATTCGTCTGCCTAGATGTGTTTGGGGTTTTCCAAATACTCTTACAAATGAATTTGATGTAAAAATTGAAGGGTCTATATCAATTTGTGGATTAAATGTATCTGTTGTAGATTTATAAGCAGCACTAGCACCACAACCATAATTTATATAATCAAGTGGTAATCCTAAAACAGCTCTTATATGAAGTGCAAATTGAGATTGAGATTGAGTTATCATTGTTACCATACCTGTATCGTGTGGTCGTGGACTCACTTCAGAAAAATATACCTCATCACCTTTTACAAATAATTCAACTCCAAATATACCTCTACCAGCTAATCCATCAGTAATCTTTTGTGCAACATATATAGCTTTTTGTTTAGCAATTTTACTCATTTTCATAGGTTGCCAAGAGAATATATAATCACCATCTTTTTGAATATGCCCTATAGGTTCACAAAAGGTAGTACCTGTTTCATTTCTAGCTGTTAGTAGTGTAATCTCATAATCAAATCTAATAAACTCCTCAACAATTAATTCACTAGCATCTCCCCTTGCTTCTTTTGCTAACTCCCAAGATGCACTTAAATCAGATGCAGATTTAGCAATACTTTGTCCGTGACCACTACTACTCATAACAGGTTTTATTACACAAGGAAACCCTATGTTTAAAGCAGCTTTTTGTAAACCCTCAAAAGTAGTTACAAACTCATACTTACTAGCTGGAAGATTTAACTCTTCACATGCAAAAACTCTAATATTTTTTCTATTCATAGTTTTATTTACAGCTTCAGCATTTGGTATTACATGAAATCCCTCTTTTTCAGCTTGAAATAGTGCAGATATGCTAATAGCTTCAACTTCAGGTAATATAAAATTAGGTTTTTCTCTTCTTATTACATCTAAAACTTCATTTTCATTTTTCATATTTACTACATATGATTTATTTGCTACTAAATGAGCAGGTGCATTTGCATAACTATCAACTGCTATTGTTTCAACACCTAATCTTTGTGCTTCTATAACAATCTCTTTACCTAATTCTCCACTTCCTAATAATAAAATTTTTATACTATTTGCTTTTAATGGTGCTGTAAAATTCATATATTTATCCTCTTTTATTTAATAAACATATTCTATTATATCTATGGTTAAGAGTTTATTTAGTATAATAATTAAAATTTATTATATATAAGGGAAATATTATGGGAATGCCTAGTGGAATAGAACTATTTGTGATTGTTGGAATTGTTGTGTTATTATTTGGAGGTAAAAAAATACCTGAATTAGCAAAAGGGATAGGTAAAGGGATAAAAGACTTTAAGTCAGCTGTAAAAGAGGATGAGCCTACAACTACTGTAGCAACAAATGATAAAAAAATTGAAGATGAAAAAGTTCAAACTACCTCAACATCAACTGATAAAACAAATACAACTACAGCTAAAACTACAGTTTAATTTAGGATAAAAGATAGTGCAAAATATTGTAAAGAAACATATTGAAAGAATTTTAGAAAAAGATATAGTATTAGAAAAACCAAAAGATGTATCACTTGGTCATTTTGCAACACCTATAGCTTTTTCACTTGCTAAAGAGTTAAGAAAAAATCCAATGATGATAGCTTCTGATATCGCTTTGCAGTTTGAAAATGATACTATGTTTCAAGAAGTAACAGCTGTAAAAGGTTTTGTAAATTTTAAATTATCAAATGATTTTTTAACTAAACAGATAAATAATGCACTTAAATCTAAAGAAGATTTTGCAAAAGGTGAAAATAAAAACGAATCTATTTTATTGGAATTTGTTAGTGCTAATCCTACAGGACCTTTACATATAGGTCATGCAAGAGGTGCTGTTTTTGGAGATACATTATTAAAAGTTGGTAAATATTTAGGATATGATATAACAGCTGAATATTATGTAAATGATGCAGGGGCTCAAATGGGGCTTCTTGGTCTTTCTACATATTTAGCAGGGAGAGAAACTATTTTAAAAACTCCTGTTGAGTATCCTGAAAAATATTATAGAGGTGATTATCTTTTTGATATTGCAAAACTTTGTGAGCAAAAATTTGGTTCTGAGATATTTGAAGATGCTTCAAGAGATGATGAGTTAGCTCAATTTGCAAAAGATGAAGTTTTAGCACTTATTAAAAGTGATTTATTAGATTTAGGTATAGAATTTGATACTTTTGTAAGTGAAAAATCACTATATAACAATTGGGATGAAACAAAAGAAGTTTTAGAATCAAATGGAAGTATCTATAATAAAGATGGAAAAGATTTTATAAAATCAACTCAATATGGTGATGATAGTGATAGAGTAGTAGTAAGAGAAAATGGAGTACCCACATATTTAGCAGGAGATATTATATATCATAAAAATAAATATGATAGAAATTATGATAGATATATAAATATTTGGGGTGCTGACCATCACGGTTATATAAAAAGGATAAATGCAGCTGTTGAATTTTTAGGTAATGATTCTTCAAAATTAGAAATTTTACTTTCTCAAATGGTAGCTCTACTTCAAGGTGGACAACCATACAAAATGAGTAAAAGAGCAGGAACTGTTATACTTATGTCTGATATAATAGAAGAGATAGGTGCAGATAGTTTAAGATTTGTATTTTTAACAAAAAAATCAGATACTCATTTAGAGTTTGATATAGATTTACTAAAAAACAATGACTCTTCTAATCCTGTATTTTATATAAACTATGCTCATGCTAGGATAAATCAACTGTTTAAAAAAGCAGAACTTACTATAGAAGATGTAAAAGATGAATCAATTGATAAAATAAATCAAGATTGTAAAGATTTATTATATGAATCACTTCTTTTAGGTACTATATTAAATGAAGCTTTTGATAAAAGAGATATGCAAAAAATTACAGATTATTTGCATAGTTTAAGTGCTATGGTTCATAAGTTTTATAGTGAACATAAAATTGTTGGACTAGAGGAACAAAATCAATATTTAAAAGTTTTAAGTATGGCTAGTTTATCTATAAGAACTGGTTTAAAAGTTTTAGGAATAAAAGCAAAGGAGATTATGTAAAATGAAATGGGTATTATTATTAATAGTAGCTGCTATTGGTTATATGGTAGCAACAGGTAATATGGGTGGAGCTAAAGAAGCAACTGGTAACTTTGTAGATGTTAGAAAAAATCAAACACCTCCTGAGGGATACGAAGTAAAACCTAGTCCTTTATCTCAGATGATAGAGTATAATAAAGAAAATAATAACTAAAAATATGATTTTATGTGATATTGGAAATACTACTTTTCATTTTAAAAATAAAAAAAAAGATTTTCGTATTAATATAAAAAAAAACATAAAAAATAAGATAGATAGTTCTAAACCTATCTATTTTATAAGTGTAAATGAGAAAGCTACAAAAAAACTACAAAAAAATTATCAAAATATAATAAATTTAAAAGATTTAATAAATTTTAAAACATCTTATAATGGTATGGGAATTGATAGAGTTGTAGTTTGTGATTATATCTCTAATGGTATTATTGTTGATATTGGCAGTGCTATTACAGTAGATGTTATGACAAATAAAATCCATAAAGGTGGTTTTATATTACCTGGATTAAGCTCTTATAAAAATGCTTATCCAAAAATATCAAAAAAACTCTTATTTAAGTTTAATAGAGATATAAATTTAGATAAGATTCCAATGGATACATCAAATGCTATAAGTTTTGCAGTGATAAACTCTATTGTACTACCTATACTAAAAGTATATGAAGAGTATAAACTACCTATATACTTTACAGGTGGAGATGCTAATAAAATATTAAAATATTTTAAAAATCAAAAAATAATATATAAAAAAGATTTGATTTTTAAAAGTATGAAAAAAATAATAAATAGAAATAAAAGAGGAAAATAGATGTTAACAATTGCTCTTCCAAAAGGGAGAATTGCTGAACAAACTTTAGAGAAGTTTGAAAAAGCATTTGGGGAAAAATTTGTATTTGAAGATAGAAAACTTATTTTAAAAAAAGCTGGATTTACTTTTTTAAATGTAAGAAATCAAGATGTTCCAACTTATGTTATGCACGGTGCTGCTGATTTGGGTGTAGTTGGACTTGATGTTCTTGAAGAGAAAGAGTATGATTTAATTAAATTATTAGATTTAAAAATAGGTCAATGTAAAGTAGCTATTGGTTTAAAAGCTGGAGATACTATAGATTGGAACCGTTCTGAAATAACAGTTGCTACAAAACATACAACAATAGCTAAAAAATTCTTTGAACAAAAAGCTATGGCTGTAAACTTAGTGAAGCTTTATGGCTCTATTGAGTTAGCTCCATTAGTTGGTCTTTGTGATTGTATAGTTGATATTGTAGAAACAGGTGAAACTATGAAACAAAATGGATTAGAAGTTGGTGATACAATTATGGAATCTTCTGTTTTTTTAATATCAAATAAAAACTCATACTATAGTAAAAAAGATAAAATATTAGAGTTGAGAAAGAAAATTGAAA